>JALVEM010000244.1 GCA_027030825.1 Thiohalobacter sp. | reverse complement strand
CGCGAGGGGGTCGTAGAAGAGCGCCGTGCCCACGCCCACGGCGGTGGCGCCGGCGATGAGGAACTCGATGGCGTCCTCGGGGGTGGTGAGCCCGCCCTGGCCGATGATGGGGATGCCGTGCGGGCTGGCCACCTGATAGACCTGATGCACCTTGAGCAGGGCGACCGGCTTGATGGCCGGACCCGACAGGCCGCCCTGGTTGTTGCCGAGCACCGGGGTGCGCGACTCGATGTCGATGGCCATGCCCATCAACGTGTTGATGACGGCGAAGGCGTCGGTGCCCGCCTCGATGCAGCGCCGGGCGTTCTCGGCGATGTCGGTCTGATTGGGCGAGAGCTTGGTGATGAGCGGCTTGCGGGTGACCCGCCGGCAGGCCTCGACCACCCGGGCGGACATGTCCGGGTCGTTGCCGAAGGCCACCCCGCCTTCCTTCACGTTGGGACAGGAGATGTTGATCTCGATGGCATCGATGGGCGAGTCGTCGAAACGCTCGGTGACTCGCACGTACTCTTCGATGGTCGAGCCCGAGACATTGGCGATGAACCGCGTCTCGGTGAAATCCAGTTCCGGCAGGATGTTCTCCACCACGTGGTCGACGCCCGGGTTCTGCAGCCCGATGGCGTTGAGCATGCCGGCGGGCGTCTCGCAGACCCGGTGCGGCGGATTGCCCAGACGCGGCTCGCCCGTGGTGCCCTTCAGGCACACGGCGCCGACCTCGCTGTGGGAGAAACCGGCCACCCGCGTGTATTCGTCGCCGAAGCCCACGCAGCCCGAGAGCAGTACGATGGGGGTCTGGAAGTCCAGACCGCAGAAATCGACCTGCAGGCGCTCGGCCAGCTCGGGGTCGCGCGTCACGAAACGCCTCCCGCGGCAGGAAAAGGTACAATCGGCGAATGTTCCATGTGGTGCTCTATCAGCCCGAGATTCCACCCAATACGGGCAATATCATACGCCTTTGCGCCAACACCGGCAGCCGCCTGCACCTGATCCATCCGCTCGGCTTCGCCATGGACGACGCCCGGCTGCGGCGCGCCGGCCTCGACTACCGCGAATGGGCCGAGGTGGAGGAACATGCGGATCTGGCTGCCTGCCTCGGGCGGCTCGCCGACGGCAGACTCCACGCCTTCACCACCCGCGCCGGTCGCCGGCTGCACGAGGCCCGGTTCCGCCCGGGCGACATCCTGCTGTTCGGCCCCGAGACCCGCGGGCTGCCCGATGCGGTGCTCGCGCAGGTGCCGGAGCCGCAGCGGCTGCGCATCCCCATGCGCCCGGGCAGCCGCAGCCTGAACCTCTCCAACAGCGTGGCTGTGGCCCTCTACGAGGCCTGGCGGCAGCAGGACTTCGCCGGGGGCTGCTGAGATTCAGTGCCACGGAAAATTCCGGTACCCTACCGGCCCGGCACAAGCCAGGAAGGACATCCGCATGATCGATCCAGACGAAGCCCTTAGCCGCCTGCAGGAAGGCAATGCCCGGTTCGTCGCCGGGCTGCATGGCCGGGAACCGGGATCGACCGATGCCAGCCGTCGCATCCGGCTGGTCGGCGGTCAGGCCCCCTTTGCCATCGTCCTGGGCTGTTCCGATTCGCGCGTGCCGGCCGAGATCGTCTTCGATCAGGGCCTGGGCGACCTGTTCGTGATCCGGGTCGCCGGCAACATCGTGGCGCCCTCGCAGATCGGCAGCATCGAGTTCGCCGCCGAGCGGTTCGGTACCCGTCTCGTCGTGGTGCTGGGCCACTCGCAGTGTGGCGCCGTGCAGGCCACCCTCGAGGAGCTCGAGCGCCCCAGCGAACAGCGCTCCCCGAACCTCGCGGCCATCGTCAACCGCATCCGGCCGGCCGTGGCGCCCCTGCTGGAGACGGGCGCGCCGCACGACGACGATCTGATCGAACAGGCCGTGCGCGCCAACATACAAGCTTCCGTGCGCCAGCTCCGGCAGGGTTCCCCCATCCTCGAGAAGCTCGTCAGCGAGGGCCTCAGGATCGTCGGTGCCGAATACTCGCTCGCCAGCGGCGAAGTGGAATTCCTGGAAACAGAACCTTGATAACCCTGCGATTCCGGTCGCCTGAAAAATAGTGTTCGATCCGTCACCTATCGATTCAGCAAGCGCCGTGCCAGCAGTGTCTGCATGTCCCTGCGGCCATCGGCGACCAGATAGACAATGACCTTCTTGCCCATGATACGGTAGATGATCCGGTAGGGCTTGAAGAAGACCTCCCGATACTCCCTGATGCCCAGCGAAGCCAGTTCCGGGGGATAGTTTCCCCGTTCCGGAAAATCCTTCAATCCGAGGATCGCGGCCTCAATGCGGTCGAGGACATAATCCGCCCTGTCCGGCCCGTCACGGGCGCTGATGTAGTCATCCAGCGCCTCGAGATCATGCAGCGCATCCTCGGTGAGCAGCACCCGAAAGGTCATTGCCCCGCGGATCGGCGCTTGCGGAGCTTGCGGAAGGCCTTTTCAGCGGCCACGACACGACCGGCCTCGATCTGCTGGTTCCCCAGCGCCAGGATCTTGAGCAGCGCCAGCGTCTCCTGGGTCTGCTCGTAACTCTCCACATCCTGGACCACCAGCCGGGCCTCGCCGTTCTGGGTAATGATCATCGGCTCACGCCGCTCGTTCAGTTCACGCACGACATCCGCCGCGTGCGCCTTGAGGTAACTGATGGGCTTGATCTGGCGGGAATATCTCATCGTGGCACCCCCTGGTTCGATGAGACACAATTTAGTCCAAATAACGCCCTGCGACAATGCTACCCGGTACCTGACTCACTGTAACAGCCCGCCTGACCCGGCCTGTCTTCCTCTCGATCAGCCTCGGGCGTTCAGGTAGGCCTTCTCCGAGATGTCCGTCCAGGCCTTCGTCTCGCTGTAGAATCTGCGGTAGGAATCGTAGACCTTGCGGGCGAAGGGATCCTTGTCGGCGATCTCGGCGACGACCTCATCGGAGATTTCCCGCAACCGGGCGAGGACGTCGTCGGGCAGGGGGCGCACGTCGACCTTGTGCTTCTCGACCAGGGTGCGCAGGGCGGCATTGTTGCGGGCCGTGTATTCGTCGAGGATGTCCTCGTTGGCGATGCGGCAGGCGGCGAGCACGATCGCCTGCAGATCCTTCGGCAACGCCTCGAAGGCCTTGCGGTTGATGAGGCACTCGAGCGTGGTGCCGGGCTCGTGCCAGCCGGGATAGTAATAGTATTTGGCGGCCTTGTAGAGGCCGAAGGCGAGATCGTTGTAGGGATTGACCCATTCGGTGGCATCGATCGCGCCCGACTGCAGGGAGGTGAAGAGCTCGCCGCCGGGGAGGCTCACCGGCGTGCCGCCGGCCCGCCGCAGCACCTCGCCGCCCAGTCCGGGGATGCGCATCTTCAGGCCCTTGAGATCGTCGACGGAACGGATCTCCTTGTTGAACCAGCCGGCCATCTGCACGCCCGAGTTGCCGGCCGCGGCCGGGATCAGCCCGAACGGCTCGTAGAGTTCGCGCCAGAGCTCCATGCCGCCGCCATGGAACAGCCAGCCGTTCATCTCGCGGGCCGTCATGCCGAAGGGCACGGTGGAGAAGAACTGGGCGGTCTCGGACTTGCCCTTCCAGTAGTAGGCGGCACCGTGCCCCAGCTGCGCCGTGCCGCGCGCCACCGCATCGAACACCTCGAACGCCGGCACCAGCTCCTTGGCGCCATAGACCTTGACCCGTATGCGGCCGCCGCTCATCTCCTCGATGCGCCTGGCCAGGTGATTGGCGCCCGTGCCCAGCCCGGGGAAGTTCTTGGGCCAGGTGGTGACCATCTTCCAGCGGATGCGCTTGCCGGCGATGGCAGGGGCGCCGGCCAGCAGCGTGCCGGCGGCCACGGCGCCGGTACCGGCGGTGCGCAGGAAGGATCGGCGTTTCATGGGCATGCTCCTCGTTTCCGGAAAGAAGGCCTTGCACGGCGCGGCGAAATCGTGATTATATTCGGAAACCGCCCGGGGATGGCAGGTGAAAACACCATACGTGGACCTCAAGGGTTTTCCTCCCGGCCACATGGCCACAAGCCCCTTCGCCCCTGAATTTCCCTTTACCGTACCCTCGTCGGCCGCGCCCTGCGGCCTGCAGGAGATGCCGTGACCTCGAGACTGGACATCGACCGTATCGAAAGAAGCTATCTGCGCTGGGCCGGCATCAGCCTGCTGCTGATGCCGGTGACCGGTCTGATCGCCGCCCATCGGCTGGGACTCGCGCCCCTGGAACGCGTCCTCGACTGGCGGCTGGGGCTCGCTGTCGGGGTGGTCTGGCTGGCCGGCCTGTGGCAGCATCGGCGGCTGCTCGGCCCGCTGACCGACTGGATCCGCCAACGCCTGGACGAAGCGGCCGTGCCGGGAGGCGAACTGGCACCGCCCGCGCTCGCGCGGCGGCTGCGCCAGTTCGGCCGCCGCTGGTGGCTGCCGCAGCTGTCGCTGGGCGTGCTGCTGGCCACCGGCCTCGCCCTGCCGGATCTCGACCCGCCCACCCTGGCCAACCTCCTGCTGCTCGAGGGTGCGCTGGCCTTTCTCATCGGCCTGCCGGGCTACCTGCACGGCCTGGACCTGCTGGGAAGACTGGTACCCTGGCTCGGTCTGCGGGAGGTGCACGGCCACCTGCGCAACCGCATCGCACTGCTGGGCGGCGTCGCGCCGCTGCTCGGCTGTCTCCTGCTGCTCCAGTATCACTGGCTCGGTGGCGGTTCGCTCGACCTGCAGCTGATGATGCTCTTCGGCCTGGTGCTCAGCGCCCTGCTGGCCTCGACCTCGCTGGCGATCCGCGGCATGCGCCAGGCGCTGCAGCCGGCCCAGGAAGTGCTCGGCGGCAGCGGCGCGTCGGCGCACGAGGAACTCGCCGGGCTGCGCCCGCGTTCGACCGACGAGATCGGGTACCTCACCCAAACCCTCGGCAAACTCTTCCGGCGTCTTGGAGATCAGGAGTCGCACATGCGCGCAATCATCGATACGGCAGCGGAAGGCATCATCGTGGTCGACGAGAAGGGGTGCATCGACACCTTCAATCCGGCGGCGGAACACCTCTTCGGCTACCTGTCCGCCGAGATCCGCGGCAAGTCGCTCGCCTGGCTGCTGCCGGACGTGGTCGAGGAAGGCGAGCCGCCGCCGATCACGCTCAGCGAGTGCGAGACCCGGGGCGTGCACCGCAACGGCAAGCCCATCCCGGTCTCGATCCGGGTCAGCGAGATGCAGGCCGGCGGCCGCACGCTCTACACCTGCCTGGTGGCCGACATCACCAAGCGCAAGGAAGCCGAGGACAATCTGCGCCAGGCCGAGGCGCGCTATCGCGACCTGGTCGAGACCGCCCACGACCTGGTCTGGAGCATGGACACGGAAGGGCACTGGCTCTACGTCAACGGCGCCAGCCAGTCCATCTACGGCTATTCTCCGCAGGAGATGATCGGCCGGCACCTCTCGGAGTTCCAGAGCCCGGACACGCGCGAGCGCGACGAAAAGGCCATGCAGGACGTGCTGTCCGGACACGAGCTGGTCCAGTACGAGACCGTGCACGTGGATCGCCATGGCCACCGGCATCATCTGAGCTTCAATGCCCGCCCCCACCTCGACGAGGACGGCCGGGTGGTACGCATCAGCGGCACGGCGCGCGACATCACGGAACAGAAGGCCTTCCAGGAACAGCTCGCCTACCAGGCCGAACACGACTCGCTCACCGGCCTGTTCAACCGCCACTATTTCCAGGAGGAACTGGAACGCACCGTGGCCCGGGTGGCGCGCAACGGGGCCACCTGCGGCCTCTTCTATATCGACCTCGACCAGTTCAAGTACATCAACGACACCCTCGGTCATGCCGCCGGCGACCGGCTGCTGATCGAGATCAGCGAACTGCTCTCCTCGCACGTGCGCGAGGGCGATCTGCTCGCCCGCTTCGGCGGCGACGAATTCACGCTGCTGGTCTACAACGTGGGCATGGAACAGCTCGCCCGGGTGGGCGAGAACTTCCGCGCCCTGTTCGACGACTACACCTTCTATTGCGAGGGCAAGGGCTTCAACGTCTCCTGCAGCCTCGGCGGCGCCCTCATCGACCGCAGCATCCGCTCGGCGGACGAGGTGCTGGCCCACGCGGATCTGGCCTGCAACATGGCCAAGACGGAGGGGCGCAACCGCGTACACCTCTATGTGCCGGAGGATCAGGACAAGGCCGGCATGGCCGAGGACATGGGCTGGGCTGCGCGGGTGCGCGAGATGCTGGAACAGGACCGCTTCCAGCTCGTCTATCAGCCCATCGCCCAGGTGGCGGACGGCGAGGTGTGCGACTACGAGGTGCTGGTGCGCATGGTCTGCGACGACGGCAGCGTCATCCTGCCCGGCGGCTTCATGCCGGCGGCGGAACGCTTCGGGCTCATCCATGCCGTGGATCGCTGGATCGTCACGCGCGCCATCGACACGCTCGCCCGGCTCCATGCCGAGGGCCGGCCGGTCCGTTTCTCGATCAACCTCTCGGGCAAGGCGTTCGAAGACGAGCAGCTGCTGCCACTCATCCGCGAGCGTCTCGAGGCCACGGGCCTCGAGCCCTCGGCGCTCACCTTCGAGATCACCGAGACCGCCGCCATTGCCAACCTGGCCGCGGCCGAACGATTCATCACCGAACTCAAGCGCATCGGCTGCCTGTTCGCGCTAGACGACTTCGGCTCCGGCTTCAGTTCGTTCGCCTATCTCAAGCACCTGCCGGTGGACAAGCTCAAGATCGACGGAAGCTTCGTGCAGGGCATGGCGAAGGAGACCGTGGACCAGGCCATGGTCCAGTCGATGAACCAGGTGGCCCATGCGCTGGGCAAGGTGACCATCGCCGAATACGTGGAGGACGAGGCCATCCTTCGCCTGCTGCGCAGCTACGGCGTCGATTTCGCCCAGGGCAACTACATCGGCGAGCCCGAACCGCTCGGCCACCTGCTCGAATCCGCAACCGCCCTGCCCGACAACGTCTATCCGCTGAAACAGTAAACTCTGCACCATCGGAGTGCGTGCAGGGGTATAATGCCCGCGCCGCAACGCACCGGAGGAAGGTCGATGACCCGCATTCCCCTGCATGCCGAAGACCGTGAGCGGGCGCGTGTCACGTTTCACGAGAACCCCCTGTTCTCCGCGCTCGACGACGAACAGCTCGAGCGCGTGCTCGACCGGACGCGGCTGGCCCGGCTCGACCCGGAGGCCCAGCTGTTCGAACAGGACCAGCCGGCCACCGACATCTACCTGCTCGAATCCGGCCGCATCAAGCTCTCGCGCATCTCGCCGGAGGGCCAGGAAAAGGTCATCCATCTGGTCGCCCCGGGCAACACCTTCGCCGAGGCCGTGCTCTTCTCCGGCATGGCGCGCTATCCGGTGACGGCCACGGCGCTCAACGCCTGCCGAGTCTATTGCATCGACCTGCAGACCTATGCCGGCATCCTGCGCGAATCCATTGATGCCTGCTTTGCGGTCATGGCCCGGCTCAGCCGCCGCCTGCACGAACACGTGGCCGAGATCGACCGCCTCACCCTGCACAATGCCACCTTCCGGGTCATCGCCTATCTCCTCGACCAGATCCCGGAAGACCAGGGCGGACCCGACACCGAGATCCGTCTCGATATCCCCAAACACGTGATCGCCGCGCGTGTCTCCATCACACCGGAGACGCTCTCGCGCACCTTCTCGCGCCTGCAGAAACAGGGCTGGCTCAGCGTGCAGGACAACCTCATCGTGGTGCACGACGTCGACCGCCTGCGGCAGTACATCCGCGAAGGCGCCTGAGCTGGAGCACGGCCACGGCATCCGCCGAATCCACGGAAAGGGATTTCGGTCGGAAAATCTCGTCACGGAACGCAGAGTTCGCAGAGGCGCAGAGAACGCCGAGGGTTTACAGCTCCACGAAAGACAGGATAGCCACGGAATCCACTGAATCCACGGAAATGGAAGATTGCATGTTCAATACTCCCTGACAGGGCTGTGAGTGAGACAACGGCAGTTGTTCCTTGCGTGCGCTTTTTCTTCTGTCATTCCGGCCAGGCGGCTCCGGCCTTGAGCCGGTGGAGCGCGAGCCGATTCCTTCTTTCGTCATTCCGGGCGAGCGAACAGAGGGGGCGAGACCCGGAATCCAGAAACCACGCTGATCCATGCCGCAATGGTTGTATCCATCCCTGGATCCCGGATAAGCGCTACGCGCTTTCCGGGATGACTGAAGGGAACTGCTGCGCGGGCTTCCAGGTTGACCAAAATCAAATAGGTCGGATCAGGCGTATCACGCCTGATCCGACTTGCAGTTATCTGAGCCCGCTCGATTATTAATTTTCAAGCATCGTCATCAAGCATAGATTCTTGCTTGCTTTTCTGTTTCGCCTTTTCTTCTGCGTCTTTAATTATTTGTTCAGGTGATTTAGCTGCAATATTGCATTTTTTTCTAACTGAAACTTCTTGCAATGCTTTATATTGGCCTTTCAATTGGGCATATTCGGCTGCTTCAGGCCCGTCTCCACCCTCCAATAAGAAAAGCGTGGGCCAAAACAAAACCAAACCGACCCCCATCTGCCATTTATCTGCATCAGCTTCCTTCTTCAATCTTTGATAAAGTTGAGTGGTTCGATTTCCTACATAATCCATTTCCATGGCAATTTGATCACAATCATAGTCTTTATATTTTAAAGGCGAGACATAAGCCGTATCTATCTTGTCTGGATCGCTAGCACAAGCAACCAAAAAAAGCGTCGCCATTGAAACAGCGATTGTTTGAATTCTCATATGACAAACCTCCCTTGATGATGCAACAAACCGAGACGGCCAAACACAACGAAATTTACTATAGATTTTCATTTCGTCAATATTGGTTCTCAATGAAGGAAATGCACGAAATTCAATATCAGGCCGTCAGCCGGGCATAGAGGGCGGGCAGTTTCTTCGGCAGTTCGGCGGCGTTGCGCACCAGCAGCCAGCGGTTGGCGCCGAACAGGTAGGGGAGATAGTCGCGCGCCTTCTCGTCGATGGTGACGCAGAAGGGCTGCAGCCCTTTCTCGATGGCCTCGCGGACGGCCACGCGGGTGTCCTCGATACCGTAGCGGCCCTCGTAGCGGTCGAGATCGTTGGGCTTGCCGTCGGTGAGGATCAGCAGCAGGCGCTGGCTGGCCGGTTCCTGCTCGAGCAGGCGGGTGGCGTAGCGGATGGCCGCGCCCATGCGGGTGTAGTAGCCGGGACGGATGGCCTGGATGCGGCCGCGCACGACATCGCCCCAGGTCTCGTCGAAGCCCTTGAGGTGGTGGAACCGCACGTGGCTGCGATAACGAGAGGAGAAACCGTAGAGCGCGAAGCGGTCGCCGGTGGCGGCCAGTGCCTCCGAGAACAGGAACAGGCTGTCGCGGATGACGTCGATCACGCGCCGGTCGTTGTCGACCCAGCTGTCGGTGGAGAGCGACAGGTCGGCGAGCAGCAGACAGGCGAGGTCGCGCTCGAGATTGCGGAAGTCCCGGTAGAGGGCGGCATCGGCCGGCGGCTGCCCGCGCAGCCGGTCCGCCATGTGCAGCAGCCAGGCGTCGATGTCCGGTTCGGTGCCGTCGGACTGCCTGCTCAGCCAGATCCGCCGCGGCTTGAAGACCTCGAACAGCGCCCGCACCCGGCGTGCCCGGGCTCTCAGGTGCGCCGGCAGGGGGGCCGGCTCGGCATCGCGCGCCAGCATGCGTTGCAGCCGGCAGTGATCCGGCAGCAGGCATTCTCGCTTCCAGTCCCACTCGGGCAGCGGGATGCCTTCGCCGAGACGGATGTCGTCCCGGTCCTCGGGCGGCAGGTCGAGATCGAACCGCAGCCGCGTGCTGCTGCGTTCGCGGTCCCGCGCTACGCTGAGCGCCTCCAGGTCTTCCAGGGCGCTTTTGGCATCTCTGTCCTCCCCTTCCTCGGTGGTGCGGTCCACGCGCACGTATTCGGCCCGAGTGAAGAGGCTCTCGAGCCGGAAGGCGAGCAGGCCGTCGCGGCCGTTCGGCATCTCGACCCGCTCCCCTCGCCGCCGCTTGCCGCTCTCGACCGACTCGGCCGGACCGGAGGCCTCGGGTTCCGCTGCCTCGGGCGACTCGCCCGCCGGGCCTGCGCCCGTTGCCACCGGCGGCTCGGGATGCAGCCACAGCGGCACCGGCCAGGGCGGTCGTGCGGCAGGCGGCAGGGACGCCGGGGCCTCGCCGGGATGCTCGAGCGCATGTCGGATGGCGCGCTCCCGGGCCGCCTCGTCCGGCGGCAGCGATGCCGGTTCCGGCCGCTGGGCGAGGTGGGCGGCCACCAGGCGCACGTAGCGTGAGCGGAGTCCGGGATAGTTCTCCAGCACCCGGGCCGCCATGCGGGCATTGCGTTGCAGCCAGTCCTCGCCCGGGGCCGGAGGCCCGGCCACCGAGGCCAGCGCGGCAAGCCAGAGATA
>JALVEM010000243.1 GCA_027030825.1 Thiohalobacter sp. | reverse complement strand
TCAGGCGCACGGCGTCCATCACGTACCCCAGATCCTGTTCCGGGTCCGGGATGCCGAGCCGGGCGATGTCGGCCTCGGTGCGCACCGGATGCGCGAAGCGCGGACCCTCGCCTTCCTCGAAGTACAGGCCCAGCCCCATGGCGTCCGGCACCGTGAGGATGTCGGAGAACAGGATGGCGGCATCGAGGGGAAAGCGCTCGACCGGCTGCAGGGTGACCTCGCAGGCCAGTTCCGGGGTCTTGCACAGGGTCAGGAAGTCGCCGGCCCGCTCGCGGGTCTCCCGATACTCCGGGAGATAGCGGCCGGCCTGGCGCATCATCCAGACGGGGGTGACGTCCACCGGCTGGCGGCGCAGCGCGCGAAGCAGTCGATCGTTCTTCAGTTCGGACATGGTCTGCTGCCGGGGCGCCGGGGACGCCGGAAGAATCTGGATACAGGGTTGACCGCGTCTGCAGATGCCATCAGCAGGGCAGGACGGTCTCGCCCATCAGGTATTCGTCGACGGCCTTCGCGCACTGGCGGCCCTCGCGGATGGCCCAGACCACCAGCGACTGGCCTCGCCGCATGTCGCCGGCGGCGAACACGCGGTCGATGGAGGTGCGGTAGGCATTCGGCCCCTCGGTCGGCCCGCGCACGTTGCCGCGCTCGTCGAGGGCCACGCCGAGTTCCTCCAGCAGCCCCTCGTGCACCGGGTGGACGAAGCCCATGGCCAGCAGCACCAGATCGGCCTTGAGGGTGAAACCGGAGTCCGGGATCTCTTCCATCACCCAGCGCCCGTTCTCGTCCTTCTTCCAGTCGACCTTGACCAGCTCCACGCCGGTCACACGGCCGTTCTCGCCGATGAAGCGCTTGGTCGACACCGACCAGTAGCGGGTGCAGCCTTCTTCGTGAGAGGTCGAGGTCCGCAGCTTGTTGGGCCAGTCGGGCCAGGTCAGGTCCTTGTCTTCCTTCTCCGGCGGCTTGGGCAGGATCTCCAGCTGGGTGACCGAGGCGGCGCCCTGCCGGTTGGAGGTGCCGATGCAGTCGGAACCGGTGTCGCCGCCACCGATCACGACCACGTGCCTGCCGGTGGCGAGAATGGCCTCCTCCTCGGGGATGGTGTCGCCGGCCACGCGCCGGTTCTGCTGACGCAGGAAATCCATGGCGAAGTGGATGCCGTCGAGTTCCCGGCCTTCCACCGGCAGGTCGCGCGGCTGCTCGGAGCCGCCGGCCAGCACCAGGGCATCGAACTCGTCGAGCAGCTGCCGGGCCGGGAGGTTGACGCCGACATGGGTATTGGTGCGGAAGGTGACGCCCTCGGCCTCCATCTGTTCGATGCGCCGGTCGATGTGCCACTTCTCCATCTTGAAATCCGGGATGCCGTAGCGCAGCAGGCCGCCGATGCGGTCCTGCTTCTCGAACACCGTGACCTCGTGCCCGGCGCGGGCGAGCTGCTGGGCGCAGGCAAGCCCCGCCGGCCCCGAACCGACGATGGCCACCCGCTTTCCGCTCCGGCGCGCCGGCGGCTGGGGGCGGATCCAGCCTTCTTCCCAGGCCCGGTCGACGATGGCGCATTCGATGGTCTTGATGGTGACCGGTTCGTCCTCGAGATTGAGGGTGCAGGCTTCCTGGCAGGGCGCGGGGCAGATGCGGCCCGTGAAGTCGGGGAAGTTGTTGGTGCCGTGCAGCCGCTCGATCGCCTCTTCCCAGCGCCCTTTCCAGACCAGGTCGTTCCAGTCCGGAATCAGGTTGTTGACCGGACAGCCGCCGTGGCAGAAGGGGATGCCGCAGTCCATGCAGCGCGCGCCCTGCAGGCGCAGCTCCTCCTCCGGCAGCGGAATGACGAATTCCCTGTAGTGCTTGATGCGCTCCTCGACCGGTGCGTAGCCCCGGTCGTGGCGCGGGTATTCGAGAAAGCCTGTCGGTTTGCCCATCGGTTCAGGATTCCGGTTGAATCAGTGGTTGTCGACCCGGCTGTCCGATCCGGTTCGGAGGATCGGGCATCCTCCGGGATCGCAGGCAGCCGGGTGTTTCATGCATGCTCCGGCCCTCAGGCGCTGGCCGCGGCCAGTTCCTTTTCCTGGGCGCGTTTCATCTCCTCGAGCGCACGCCGGTAGTCGACCGGCATGACCTTCACGAACTTCGGCAGGTACTCGGACCAGTGTTCGAGGATGTGGCCGGCCACGGTGCTGCCGGTGAAGTGCTGGTGCCGGCGGATCAGGGTCCGCAGGCGGGCGGCGTCGTGGCGCGTCATGTCGCGCTTGATGGCCACCAGGCCGTGGGTCTCCAGGTCGCCGCCCTCGTGCTCCAGCTCCTCGAGCGCCTCGTCCTCTTCCGGCACCGGCTCCAGTTCGACCATGGCCAGGTTGCAGCGGCGCTCGAAGGTGCCGTCCTCGTCCAGCACATAGGCGATGCCGCCGCTCATGCCGGCGGCGAAGTTGCGGCCGGTGCGGCCCAGCACCACCACGATGCCGCCGGTCATGTATTCGCAGCCGTGATCGCCCACGCCTTCCACCACGGCGACGGCGCCGGAGTTGCGTACCGCGAAGCGTTCGCCGGCCACGCCCCGGAAATAGCACTCGCCGGTGATGGCGCCGTAGAGCAGGGTATTGCCGACGATGATGTTGTCCTCGGGCACGATCGGGCATTCCTCGGGCGGACGCACGATGATGCGGCCCCCCGAGAGGCCCTTGCCGACATAGTCGTTGGCCTCGCCGACCAGGTCGAGGGTGACGCCGTGGGCGAGCCAGGCGCCGAAGCTCTGTCCGGCGGTGCCGCGCAGGCGGATGTGGATGGTGTCCTCGGGCAGCCCCTGGTGGCCGTACCGTTCCGCCACCCGGCCCGAGAGCATGGCGCCCACGCTGCGGTGGATGTT
>JALVEM010000242.1 GCA_027030825.1 Thiohalobacter sp. | reverse complement strand
CGCGCACGTTGCCTGGCCATGGATAGTCGAGCATCATCGCCATCGCTTCCTGCTCGCAGTCGAGCCCGGAAGGGTAGCCGCGCTGGACCAGGGTGTCGCACATGTGGCGGATCAGCAGGGGGATGTCGCCCGGTCGTTCCCGCAGGGGCGGGATGTCGATGGAGATCACGGCCAGACGGTAATAGAGGTCGGCCCGGAAGGTGCCCTGGTCGACCATCTCCCGCAGGTTGCGGTTGCTGGCGGCGATGATCCGGATGTCCACCTCCACCGTCTCGTCGGAACCCACCGGGTGGAATTTCTGTTCCTCCAGCGCCTTGAGCAGCTTGGGCTGCAGATGGAGGGGGATTTCGCTGATCTCGTCCAGAAAGAGGGTGCCGCCGTTGGCGGCCTGCAACCGGCCGGGGCGGTTGCTGATGGCGCCCGTGAAGGCGCCCTTGACGTGGCCGAACAGCTCGGATTCGAGCAGGGACTCCGGGATGGCGGCGCAATTGACCTCGATCAGCGGCTTGTCGGCGCGGGTGCTCTTCTTGTGCAGCAGGCGCGCGAGCAGCGTCTTGCCGGTGCCCGATTCGCCCTGGAGCAGCACCGGGGCCCGAGTGGGCGCCACATCCTCGATCAGGCTGCTGATCTCGAGCATGCGCGGATCCTGGGTGATGAGTCCGGCATTGATGTTGTCGTGGAAGACCGCCTCCAGCCGGCGCTTTTCCGTGATGTCGTTGAGCACCAGGAGACGAATGCCGCCTTCCTCGCCGGGCACCTGGACATCGGTCGTGTTGATCTCGATGAAGCGGGTGATGCCGTTGGTCGTGATGCGCTGTTCGAACTGCTTCACGCACTCGTTCTCGCCGTTCTTGCGCACCAGGGCGGTCTGACCGTTCACCGCACAGGAGATGGAGGCCGGCAACTGGAGATTGCTGATGGCGTTGAGCTGGCCGACCGACTGGATCTCGCTGACCCCCAGCAGCCGGGTGGCGGCCTTGTTGTGGTACAGCACGTCGCCGTTCTCGTTGGTGAGGATCACACCTTCATTGATATGGGCGACGACGGCGTCGACGATGGGTGTGATCTGGTCCAGTCCGGGCATGACATCCCCCTCTTGGTGTCTGGTTCGCCAATGCACTGACGCGAATTGGCGACTGTATCCCTGAGGATAGATATCTGGGCGAGCTTTTCAAGTGCATGTTGCAGTGGTGGTGCAACACCTGGGAATATCGTTAAAAAAGTATACAGAACAACTGGAAAGACGCACAACATGAGAAACACCATGAAATGTTGCATGTTGCAGTGCAACAAGAAGTGGTGGGAAAAAATCTGTTAAATCAATCACATAATTTGTGGCACGGGGATTGCTACTGGACAGGTGCTGTGCAGATTGCCTCGAAAATGGAACCACAATAGACGGAAGGAAAAGATGAAATTCCCGAGTCCACACCGTACCTGCGCCCTTCTGACCACCTTCTTTCTCACCCTGGTGACGGGTGTCCACGCCCAGCCCCAGGCACCACAACCCCAGATCATCACGGTCCAGCCGGCCCGGATGGGATCGAGCGTGACCATCGGCGGTACCGTGGTGGCGCACAAGCAGGTGACGCTCACCGCCCAGATTCCGGGGCGCGTGGAGTTCATCGCCGGCAAGGAGGGCGACCGGTTCAAGAAGGACGACGTGCTGGTCACCATCGACGACGACCAGCTGCTGGCCATGCGGCGCCAGGCCGTGGCGGAATACAACAACGCCCTGGCCGAGATCCAGCATGCCCATGTGATGTACCAGCGCGAGATCATCTCCCCGCGCAGTCGCAGCATCACCGCCATGCCCGGGTTCGGCATGCCCAGCCTGTTCGATCAGATGTTCACCCGGCCGATGCAGAGCTTCATGCCGGGCACCATCGGCGGCAATCCCGAATTCGAGCGTTACACCGACATCTATTCACAGAACGTGCGCCTGCGCGAGGCCTACAACCGCCTCTATGCGGCCCAGTCCAAGATCGAGGAAATCGACGCCAAGCTGCGTGACACCCGGTCCTTTGCGCCCTTCGACGGCGTGATCGTCAAGAAGTATGTGGAAGTGGGTGACACGGTCCAGCCCGGACAGCCGCTCATCGACTATGCCGATCTCACCTATCTGCAGATCAAGGCCGACGTGCCGACCCGGCTGCTGCCCGGCCTGAAGGTGGGCATGATGGTGCCGGCCCGCATCGATGTGGGCAACCAGGTCGTGCAGGCGCGGGTGGCCCAGATCTATCCGGCGGCCGATCCGCAACGCCACACCGTGACCGTCAAGTTCGACCTGCCCGAAGGCGTGAAGGGCGGCCCCGGCATGTACGCCGAGGTCATGATCCCGGACGTGGCCGCGCCCGTGAACACCGTGCCCGTCATCCCGGATACCGCCGTCATCTGGCGCGGCAGTCTGCCGGCCGTCTATGTGGTGGGCCAGGACGGCAAGCCGCATCTGCGTCTGATCCGTCTGGGCGACTTCGTGGCCCCGGGTCAGGTCTCCGTCCTCTCCGGCCTGAAGATCGGTGAACGCATCTATGCGACGCCGCCTCAGGTGACCATGGGCTGGAGCGAGAAACCCGAGTGAATCGGGTTTCTCGCCACGCACCGAGGACTGGATGACAGGAGCCGGATGAGATGACCGAAGAACACAAGAACTTCATTTCGCTCGACGAGGAGATTCCGGAAGACATCGAGGAGTTTCGCAAGAGCCGCTCGCTCGGCATCGCGGGACGAATCGCCTGCAATTTCATCGACTCGCCGCTCACGCCCATGCTCATGGTGGCGGCGCTCGCGATCGGCCTGCTGGGACTCATCTTCACGCCCCGGCAGGAGGATCCGCAGATCTCGGTGCCGATGATCGACATCTTCGTGAACTATCCCGGCGCCTCGGCAGAGCAGGTCACCACGCTGGTCACCGAGCCGCTCGAGCGTCTGATGATGGAGATCCCCGGCATCAAGCACGTCTATTCCGCCACCCAGCGTGGCCGCACGCTGGTGACCGTGCGATTCAAGGTGGGCGAGAAGCTGGGCCCCTCCATCGTCAAGGTGCACAGCAAGCTGCAGTCGAACATGGACATCATCCCGCCGGGGGTGTCCATGCCCCTGGTCAAGCCCAAGGGCATCGACGACGTGCCCATCGTGACCGTCACCCTCTGGTCCAAGACGGTGGACGATGCGTCCATGCGGACCCTCGCGCTCGATGTGCTGCAGCGGCTGCAGGAAGTGCCGAACACCGGCCAGGGTTTCGTGGTGGGCGGTCGTGAAGAGCAGATCCGGGTCGAGGTCAATCCCGAGAAGGTCGCAGGTTACGGGCTGACACTGGACCAGATCGCCGGAACCATCATGTCGGCCAACTCGGAGATGCCGGCAGGCAGCATCGAGTACGGCAACAACGTCTTCAGCATCCAGTCGGGCGAGTTCCTGCACACGGCGCAGGACGTGGCCAATCTGGTGGTGGGGAGCTACCAGGGGTCGCCCATCTATGTGCGTGACGTGGCCAAGGTCTTCCACGGGCCGGCCGAGACGAAGCGCATGGTGACCTATTTCACCGGGCCCGCCGGTGATCCGGAAGAGGGCGCCGAGCACGGTTATCCCGCCGTGACCGTCGCCATCGCCAAGAAGATCGGCACCAACGGCGTGACCGTGGCGCGGGACATCCTCGAGAAACTGGAACAGCTCAAGGGCACCCTGATCCCCGAGAACGTCCATGCCTCCATCACCCGCAACTACGGCAAGACCGCCAACGACAAGGTCAACGAACTGCTCGGCGCCATGTTCGACGCCGCCGTGGCGGTGTCGATCCTGTGTCTGCTGACACTGGGCGTCCGTGCCGCCTTCGTGGTCATCACGGTCATCCCCATCGTCATCCTGACCACCATCTGGGCGGCGTGGGTCATGGACTTCACCATCGACCGCGTGAGTCTCTTCGCCCTGATCTTCGCCATCGGTATCCTGGTCGACGATGCCGCGGTGGTGGTCGAGAACATCTTCCGGCGCTGGATGGAAGCCGGAAAGACCTCGGTGACCGTTGCCATCGACGCCGTGCGCGAGGTCGGCAACCCGACCATCATCGCCACCTTCACCGTCATCGCCGCCCTCCTGCCCATGGGCTTCGTCAGCGGCATGATGGGTCCCTACATGCGGCCGATCCCGGTCATGGGCTCGGTGGCCATGTTCTTCTCGCTGCTGGCGGCCTTCATCTTCACGCCCTGGTTCGCCATGCGCGTGCGACCGGCCAGCACCAAGGCGTTCCGCAAGGCGGAAGAGAAGGAAAAGCGAACCCAGCAACGCATCGGCAGGATCTACCGGCCCATCATCACGCCGCTGATCGAGAATCGTTTTCTGGGGTGGGTGTTCCTGATCAGCGTCATCGCCCTCACGATGCTGGTCTGCACCCTGTTCTATTTCAAGATCGTGACGGTCAAGATGCTGCCCTTCGACAACAAGCCCGAGTTCGACGTGGTGATCAATCTTCCGGAGGGCACGGCGCTGCCGGTGACCGCCAACGTCACCGAGACGCTGGCGCGCGCGATCCAGAAGGAGATCCCCGAGGTCACCGCGCTGCAGAGCTATGTCGGCACGGCATCACCGTTCAACTTCAACGGTCTCGTGCGTCACTACTACCTGCGTCAGAATCCGTGGGAAGCCGACATCCAGGTCATGCTCAAGGACAAGCATGAGCGCGAGCGCAGCAGTCACGAGATCGCGGTTGCGACCCGTCATCTGCTCAAGCCCATCGCCGACCGGCTCGGTGCTCGCATCCAGGTGGTCGAGATGCCGCCCGGCCCGCCGGTGCTGCAGACGCTGACGGCGATCGTCTATGGTCCGGACCAGAAGACGCGTCGGCAGGTCGCCCGGGATCTCACCGCGATCTTCGAGCAGGCCCCGAACATCGTCGATGTCGACAACTACATGGACGAGCCGCACAGCTACTGGCGGTTCGTGATCGACAAGGAAAAGGCCACTCGCTACGGGATCTCCATCGAGACCATCAACAAGAACGTGGCCATGGCGATGGGCGGATTCCAGATCGGTGACGTCAAGCGCGCCGCGCCGCTGGAGCCGACCTACATCGTCCTGCAGACGCCGCTTGCGGTTCGTTCGCAGATCGCCCGCCTGGCGAATCTGCCGATCCGCAGTCAGTCGGGCAAGACCATCCCGCTCGGCGAGCTCGGCCGTTTCGTCCAGCTTCCCGAGGACCATTACATCTTCCATCGTGACCTGCGTCCGGTCGAATACGTCACCGGCGAGGGCGAGGGTCGGCTGGGCGCGCCCGTCTACGGCATGATGGAAGTCGAGAAACGGCTCAAGGACTATGTCACGCCCGACGGCGTCACCCTGTCCGGTCATCTGATCGGGCCACCCGAGAACGATCTCAAGTCCGCATTCGAGTGGAGCGGCGAGTGGACGGTCACCTACGAGACTTTCCGCGACATGGGCATCGCCTTCATGGGCGCCATGATCCTCATCTATGCGCTGATCGTGCTCGAGTTCAAGGACTACACGCTGGCCGGCATCGTGATGTCACCGATCCCGCTGACGCTGATCGGCATCATCCCCGGCCACTGGATCATGGATGCGGATTTCACCGCCACCTCCATGATCGGCATGATCGCGCTCGGCGGCATCATCGTGCGCGCCTCCATCCTCCTGGTGGAGTTCGTCAAGCACGAGGTGGCGATGGGGCGCGATATCAAGGAGGCCGCCATCGAGGCCGGGCGCATCCGCCTGCGGCCCATCTTCATCACGTCCATGGCACTGGCACTCGGTTCCTGGGCCATCATTTCCGATCCCATCTTCCAGGGCATGGCTGTCAGCCTGCTGTTCGGTGTGGCGGCATCGACCGTGTTCATGCTGCTGGTGGTGCCTCTGGGTTGCATCAGCGCGGCGAAGCACTTCCAGCCGCATTCCTGTGATGCGCTCGAGCACCGTATCGAGGAAGAGGATCGCAAGCGTGCCGAGCGCGAAGAAGCATCCGGCAATGGTGATGAAGAATCTCCCCGCAACACCTGAAGGGAGCTACGGAGGAACATGAAATGAACAGGGTACATGCAAGCGCGACGGGCAGACTGCCGAGGCTTCTGGGCATGAGCCTGGCCGGCCTGGTTGCCACGGCCGTGGCGGCCGAGGGTGGTGTGACAGAGGCACCGGCCATGACACAGGGCAACGCGGCTGCCGCACAGGCCCCGGGGCAGGTGCCGCCGCCGCCGGGACCCTTCAGTCCTCGGTCGTCTGCCGGCGGCTTCGCTCCGGTACCGCAGGGCATGGTGCAGCCACCGGCGGGACAGCAGCCATCGGCGTCATCGTCGGGCATGGCGCCCGGATTCCAGCCGCAGGGCGCGCAGGCCGTGCCGAGTCCGGCGATGCCGCCGCACATGGGGCAGGGCGGCATCACGCGTGAGGAATTCCTCCGCCAGCAGGCGGAGTTCCGCAAGCGCATGGAAGCCGAGATGGAACAGCGGCGCAGGGAGATCGAACAGCAGCACGCGGCGATCCGCCGCCAGCACGAGGAAATGACCCGTCAGTGGCAGTCGGAGTCGCAGTCGGCGCCGATGCCGGGTCCCGCTGTGCCCGAACCTCCGGCAGCGCCCGATCTCGATGCCATGCGCAAGGAGGCCCAGGAGCGATTCCGTCGTCAGCAGGAGGAGTTCGAGGCTCAGCGCAAGGCCATGGAGGCGCGTCGTCAGCAGCTCGAGCAGAGCCTCCCGCGGCCGATGGAACCGACTCGGCCGCCGGCGATGCCCCAGGCGAATCCGCCGTCCGGGACGTCGCAGCAGACGCAGCAGTCGACCGCAGGACAGGTGCAGCAGCCCCAGGGAACCTGGACGCAACCGCCGGCCTATGGCTACGGCGCGCCGGCCTATGCCCCCTATCCCTATGCGCCCGGCGCCTGGGCGCCACCGGTTCCACCGGCGCCCTACGGATACCCGCCGGCCGGTTACGCGGCGCCCTACGGGGCCTACGGTTACCCGGGGTATCAGGTGCCTGCAGGCAACACGGGCAATCAGTGATGACGGGAAGGCATTCGCATGCATGGAAGGTCAGGACAGTACGGGCAGGGCAACAGGGAAGGGCGTCGGCGGCGCCGGCTGGGATGGCTTGCCGCACTGCTCGTTCTGGCCGGATGCAGCAAGGATGCCGTGGATGAACAGAAGTCGGCTGCCAGGCAGAACATGAACAGCAGGATGCAACCCGGATCATCCGGCATGCAGTCGCCCTACTATCCCGCACAGGCACCAGGCATCCCCGGCTATCCCCAGGGGATGGCCGGCCCCGGCATGCAGGGTGGGTATCCCGCACCTGGATACGCTCAGCCGTATGGCGTGCAGGGTCAGCCGCCTGCCGCTACAGCGGGTGGCTGGCAGGGGCAGGGCGGCATGCAGCAGGGCTGGAACCGCTCGGCACCCGGTTATCCGAATCCGGGCCAGGGATACGGACAGCCGGGTTACTGGAATCCTGGCACGGCCGGGCAGTCGACCGACTGGTCCCGTCAGGGACAGCAATTGTCGAATCCCTGGTCCGGTACCGGAGGCCAGTGGCAGCAACCGGCGAACCCCGGCTGGAACAATGCCGCCGTCCAGCCCCGGTACCGGCCGCTGGACGAAGACGAGAAGGCCCGTGCCCGACAGGGCGCCAATCCGTGGGTGGCCCCTTATGACAGGCCGATCGGGTCGAGTCACAGCGAGCAGCCCTCGCCGCCCGTCGTGCCCGGACTGGCTGCGCCGGGGGTGGTGAATCCCTATGGGTACGGCGTCTATGCGCCGGGCCCGTATGGAACCGGTCTGCCTGCGCTCGGGTATTACCCGGGCGTGCCCGGGGTGCTCGGACCCTGGGGCTGGTAGCACTGTCTTGAAATCGTCGGTGGATGCTCGACCCTCCGTCCATCGACGACCGAGTCGAGAGGGTGAAAGGTGGTGCAGCATGTCGCTGCATCAGGTCTCAACCGTAAAGTCGGAGGACTTTGTGATGATGAAACTGAAGAAGGCAATGCTGGCTGCGGCTATCGCAGGTGTTACGGCTCTTCCCATGGGTTCCGCCAATGCCTGGTGGGGTGGTCCCTGGGACGGTCCCGGCTGGGGTCGTGGATGGGGTCATGGTCTGGGCGACGCCCTGGGCGACATGATGGGTGATACCGATTTCAACTTCGGTATCAGCGGTCGCGCACGGGGTTCCGGCTATGGCCGTGGCTATGGCTATGGTGCACCCTACTATGGCTATGGCTACTACCCCTACTATGGCTATCCCTACTGGGGCGCTCCCTATGCACCGCCGGTCGCTCCCTATGGCGTGGCACCTTACGGCGCCGCTCCCTATGGTGCTCCGCCGGCTCCGTACGGTGCTCCCCAGCAGCGTGCTCCGCAGCAGCAGGGCAACAAGTAAGCGGATACGGGAAGGGATGTCCACGTGACAGTGTGCGCGTGGGCGTCCCGGACCGGTCCATTCCGTTATGGCGGGTGCATTCCTTCGAGTGTGCCCGACAGAACGGAATGTGTTCGTCCAGGTCGGAATCCGGACGGGAAACGGGCGTCGAGGAGCAGGGAAAGATGATCAGGAAAAGTGTCGTGGGGTTCGTTCTGTCCGTGGCGGCCGTGCTGACGGCGGCTGCACAGGCCCAGGAGGTCGGACCGAAGCAGCCCTTCCATGCGCAGGCGGTCCAGCAGGTGCCCAATCAGCCACCGAAGGTGGCCGAGATGCACGTGGACCCGCATCACGTGCGCATGGAATACCGGATGCAGGGACGCAGAGTGCTGGAGATCATCGATCTCGACCGGCACCAGGCCGTGACCGCGTTTCCCGATCTCGGTGTCTATGTGGAAATGAAGGCGCCGGAGAACGTGATACGACAGGCCACCCAGGGGGGTGGCATGCAGAGTCCCTGTGACGCGGTGCCCAATGCCACGTGCAGGCATCTCGGGCAGGAGAAGCTCTTCGGGCGCGTGGCGGACAAGTGGGAGATGACCTACCGGAAGGACGGCAAGACCCTGCGCGCCCTCTACTGGATCGATCGCAGCCGCAGGATGCCGTTGCGCCAGGTCTTCCCAGAGGGCACCACGATGGAGATGAAGCCGGCCGGGACCGAGGTCGTCAACGGACGGCAGACCGAGAAATGGGTCATGACCACGACCCGGCCGGACGGCCAGGTCATCACGAGTTACCAGTGGTATGACCCTCAGCTCGGCATCGCGATTCGGGAGACGCTTCCCGGCGGCTATCTCCGGGAGCTGCGCAACATCCGGGTGGGCCCGCAGGATCCCTCGCTGTTCCGGCTGCCGCAGGGTCTGCGGAAGGTCGACATGGCCCAGCTTCAGAATCTGCTCAAGGGTCAGACGCAGGGTCGGGCCGGTGGACAGGCTGTCCCTCCTGCCGGTGCGCCGCAGACGGGGTATCCGCCGCCATCCGGCCCCGCCGCCGGAGGCTATCCGCAGCAGCCTCCCCGAGGCACCTATCCGAACCGGTATTGACAGCAAGGGAACGGACCCGAGATGAATCTGCTCATGAAACTGCTCAGCAAGCTGTTCTGGATCGTGCTCGTGGCGGCCATCGGCCTGGTGTACTACTATCGCGCCGACCTGTTTCCGCAGTGGTTCAAGGCCGAGTCCTCCACGGAACGGCCGGTGGCCGGATCTGCCGGTTCCACGGGCACGACGGCTCCCCCTGCGGTTTCGGCCTCGTCTTCCGAGACCGCGCCGGGTGCCGGGGAAACATCCGCACCGGAACCGGTCGGCGAGGTCGCGGCAGGAAACGAGCCCGCCGTTCACGGTGATGCGCAGACCACGGCGGAGGCTGAAGCCGCTGCCGGGAGATCCGTGATGGACTCGGCCGAAGAGACGAGTGCCGCGGCCACGCCTCCCGTGCCCCCGGCGAGTGCACAGGGATTCGCGCCCGTTCAGACCGGGAGCCCGGCTGGTTCCGAGCCCCCTCCCTTCGCTCCCGTTCCGGCCCCGGCGAGCACACAGGCCGAATCACGGCCATTTGCTCCGGTGTCGCCGGCACCTGCCGACACGGCATCGGCGCAGCCCTTCGCGCCCGTGCCGAATGCGCCTGCCGGGCCCGATGCGCATGGCGGCCATGCCGCGCAACCGGTGGCTCCGGAGCCGGTTGCAGAACCGGAATCCACGGTTTCGAGTGTTCCGTCTGCTGTCCCGACTGAAACTCAGCCGGCCGGGATGGCGCCTGTCACGAAGCAATCGGCGGACAACGAGACGGCTCAGCCTGAGGAAGCAGCGGAGCAGGCGCACATGATCGCGCCCGCGCAGGCGCCAACGGGAGAACAGCAGGCCCCTGCGGCAGCGGTCCGCCCGGAACCGGGCGAATTCGCGCCCGGTGCCGTCACGGGGAGCCAGGCGCCGGCCGATGCCGAGGTTCGGTCGGCACCGGTACCGACCGAATCGGCCGGTACCGTGCCGGGCAGCGAGCCGCCGCCTTCCGAACAGGC
>JALVEM010000241.1 GCA_027030825.1 Thiohalobacter sp. | reverse complement strand
GCTAGCCTTCTCTGGCCTGCCACAAGAACGACTCCCTGCAGGCATGGCCCGACGGCATGCAGTCGCGTCCTCCGGGCCTCCCGGACCATGATCGGCGTTCCCGCCCGCCGCGTTCCACGGCCGGCGCTCCCGTTTTCCGAATCGATCCAGCCACCATTCCCGAATCCCCGAAAATCCAGCATACCAGTGCAGACATGAACCTGACCGAACTGAAGAAGAAACCTGCCTCCGAGATCATCAGGCTTGCCGAGGAAATGGGCATCGAAGGCATGTCCCGCGCCCGCAAGCAGGACATCATCTTCGCCATCCTCAAGGCCCACGCCAGGAACGGCGAGGACATCTATGGCGACGGCGTACTGGAAATCCTGCAGGACGGCTTCGGCTTCCTGCGCTCGGCCGACAGCTCCTATCTGGCGGGTCCGGACGACATCTACGTCTCCCCCAGCCAGATCCGGCGCTTCAACCTGCGCACCGGCGACACCGTGTCCGGAAAGATCCGGCCACCGAAGGAAGGCGAACGCTACTTCGCCCTGCTCAAGGTCAGCGAGATCAATTTCGAGCCACCGGAAAACGCGAAGAACAAGGTGCTGTTCGAGAACCTCACCCCGCTGCATCCGAACGAGCGGCTAAAGCTCGAGATCGGCAACGGCAGCACCGAGGACATCACGCCCCGCGTCATCGACCTCATCGCCCCCATCGGCAAGGGCCAGCGCGGCCTCATCGTCTCGCCTCCCAAGGCCGGCAAGACGATGTTGCTGCAGAACATCGCCCACAGCATCACGCACAACTATCCCGAGGTCTATCTCATCGTGCTGCTCATCGACGAGCGCCCGGAGGAAGTGACCGAGATGAGCCGGTCCGTGCGCGGCGAGGTGGTCTCCTCCACCTTCGACGAGCCGGCCAGCCGCCACGTGCAGGTGGCCGAGATGGTCATCGAGAAGGCCAAGCGCCTGGTCGAACACAAGCGCGACGTCGTCATCCTGCTCGACTCCATCACCCGCCTGGCGAGGGCCTACAATACCGTCATCCCCTCCTCCGGAAAGGTACTGACCGGCGGCGTGGACGCCAACGCCCTGCACCGGCCCAAGCGCTTCTTCGGCGCCGCGCGCAACATCGAGGAGGGGGGCTCGCTGACCATCATCGCCACTGCGCTCGTCGATACCGGATCGCGCATGGACGACGTGATCTACGAGGAGTTCAAGGGCACGGGCAACATGGAGATCCACCTCGAGCGCAAGATTGCGGAGAAGCGCGTCTATCCCGCCATCAACATCAACCGCTCGGGCACCCGCCGCGAGGAACTCCTCACCAAGCCCGACGAACTGCAGAAGATGTGGATCCTGCGCAAGCTCCTCCACTCCATGGACGAACTCGCCGCCATGGAATTCCTGCTCGACAAGCTCAAGGCCACCAAGACCAACGCCGAATTCTTCGACTCGATGAAGCGGTGAGAATCCAGAATCCAGAATCCAGAATTCAGAATTCAGAATTCAGAATTCAGAAGTGCGGAGCTGAAAGCTGGAAGGATAGTTTCCTGCCCGTTGTCTCGTGCGATCGATTTTTCCTTTCGTCATTCCGGACGGCGCGCAGCGCCGATCCGGAATCCACCTTTCAGTCATTCCGGACGGTGCGCAGCACCGATCCGGAATCCAGGAATGAAATAAACCGCGGCGGCATGGAGCAGCGTGGTTTCTGGATTCCGGCTCGCGCGCCCCGGCAAAAGCCGGGTCGCTTAGCCGGAATGACGGAAGAGAAGATCACGCGCCCGGAATGACGCCCGAGAGAAAAACGCTTGCCCGGAATGATGGCGGCAGAGTCACCCCGGAAGGCCGCACAGCACCCACCTCGGTCATCCCGGAAGGCCGCGTAGCGGACTATCCGGGATCCAGAAGAAAACTCGACTGCAGCGTCTCGTACCAGCGTGGTCCCTGGATTCCGGCTCGCGCGCCCCGGCAAAAGCCGGGTCGCTTGGCCGGAATGACGGAAGAGAAGATCACGCGCCCGGAATGACGCCCGAGAGAAAAACGCTTGCCCGGAATGATGGCGGCAGGGTCACCCCGGAAGGCCGCACAGTACCCACCTCAGTCATCCTGGAAGGCCGCGTAGCGGACTATCCGGGATCCAGAAGAAAACTCGACTGCAGCGTCTCGTACCAGCGTGGTCCCTGGATTCCGGCTCGCGCGCCCCGGCCCAAGGCCGGGCCGCTTGGCCGGAATGACAAGCGGGGAAATTCCAGCTTCTGACAGGCTGTTGAAAAACGTCGCGAGAAGCCCGGCTGCAAGGCGCACGCAGCGCAGCGACCGAGACATATCAGATAGATAGGCGAGGGAGCGAGCAGCGCGCAACACCGCAGACGGGTTTCGCAGCAGTTTTTCAACAGCCTGCTAATCATGCGCCACCGGTTTCACCCCCCACACCCGGTCGGCGTATTCCCGCACCGCCCGGTCGCTGGAGAAGCGGCCCAGTCGGGCGACATTGAGGATGGCGCTGCGCTGCCACGCCTGCCGGTCGCGATAGAGGGCATCGACCCTGTCCTGGGCCTCGCAATAGGCCTCGAAATCCGCCAGCACCAGATAACGGTCACCTTCCTCCAGCAGGGCCGAGAGCAACGGACCGTAGCGCCCCGGATCGTCCGGCGAGAAGAAACCGTCCCTCAGCATCGCGAGGACACGGGCGAGCCGGGGATGCCCGTCCACCACGGCACGGGGATCGTATCCCTCGCGCCAGATGCGCTCGACATCCTCGCGCGTCAGCCCGAAGATGAACAGGTGCTCCCGTCCCACGGCCTCGAGCATTTCCACGTTCGCGCCATCGAGAGTGCCGATGGTGAGCGCGCCGTTGAGCCCCAGCTTCATGTTGCCGGTGCCCGAGGCCTCC
>JALVEM010000240.1 GCA_027030825.1 Thiohalobacter sp. | reverse complement strand
CGCCACCGGCGCGCCGCCCTTCGTGCCGCCGATCCCGGGTGCCCGCGAGGGCGTGGAGAGCGGTGCCGTGCTCACCTCGGACACGGTCTGGCAGCTGCCCGGCCCGCCCGAGCGGCTGGTCGTGGTCGGCGGCGGCGCGATCGGGGCCGAGATGGCGCAGATATTCCAGGACTTCGGTACCGAGGTCACGCTGCTCGAGGCGCGCGACCGCATCCTCGCCGAGGTCGAGTCCGAGATCGCCTCGCAGCTCGCCGGCCTGCTGGATGCCGATCCCAGGCTGACCGTCCACACCTCGGTGAAGATCGAGCGCATCGAGGGCGAGCCGGGGCAAGTGACGGTGCACTGGCAGGATGCCGAAGGCAAGGCGCACGCAACAAAGGCCGACCGGGTGCTCATGGCCACCGGCAAGCGGCCGGTGCTCGACGGGCTGGGGCTGGAGAAGGCCGGCGTGGCCGTCGAGAACGGCGTCATCCGGGCCGATGCCCGCTGCCGGACCAGTGTGCCGCACATCTTCGCCATCGGCGACGTGATCGGCGGATACATGCTGGCCCATACGGCCGCCCAGCAAGGCCGCGTGGCCGCCGCCAACCTGCTCGGCGAGGACAAGGTCTACGATCAGGACAAGGACTGCGGCGTCATCTTCACCCGGCCCGAGGCGGGCTTCGTGGGGCTCTCGGTCGAGCAGGCCAGGGCGAAGGGCATCGATGCCGTCGAGGTCAAGGTGCCGATCAGCATCGACGCCAAGGCCATGATCAACGACGAGCAGCACGGCCTGATCAAGATCGTCGCCGACAAGGCCACGCATCGCATCGTCGGCGTGCACTTCCTCGCCGACCATACCGACACCCTGATCGGTGAGGCGGTGATGATGGTCTCGGCCGGCCTCACCCTGGAACAGGTCGCCGATGCCATCCACCCGCATCCGACCCAGACCGAACTCTTCGGCGACCTCGCCCGGCGGCTGCTCTCCCGCCTGCGGCGCAGCGCCAGAATCAGGAAATGAGAAATAGCCACGGAAAACACGGAAAGCACGGAAAAATTGCTTTTTGGCATGTTCGTTCCATGACATAGAGGCCATAGAGCACGCAGAGAAGTGTCATTCCGATAAGCGCTGCACGGGCTTCCGGAATGACGGAGAAAGATGGCCACGGAAAACACGGAAAGCACGGAAAGGATACTTTTCGATACATGAGATCCATAACGCAGAGGCCGCAGAGGCGCAGAGCACGCTGAGTTGTGTCATTCCGGCCAGGCGACCCGGCTTCTGCCGGGGCGCGCGAGCCGGAATCCAGAGACCACGCGCAGTGATGCCCACGCGGCTCGATCGTTTCCTGGATTCCGGATCGGTGCTGCGCACCGTCCGGAATGACGGAGAAAGATGGCTACGGAAAACACGGAAACCACGGAAAGGATACTTTTCGATACATGAGATCCATAACGCAGAGGCCGCAGAGACGCAGAGCACGCAGAGGGACATTGATTTCATGTGTTCAGGCCAGCCTTGCATATGGACCTCGGGACCATGCTCCATCCCGGTCATTCCGGAAAGTGCGAAGCACTTATCCGGAATCCAGCAAAAGGGTGGGCCACGGTGTCATGGAACGGCGTGGCTTCTGACTTCTGAATTCTGAATTCTGAATTCTGAATTCTCAAAAAAATTTCCGTGCTTTCCGTGTCTTCCGTGGCTGTCATTTATCCTTTCCGTGGATTCGGTGGATTCCGTGGCTATATGACGGTGACTTGAAATGAACGAGATCAGGAAGGTGGTGCTCGCCTATTCCGGCGGGCTGGATACGTCGATCATCCTCAGGTGGCTGCAGGAGACCTACGGCTGCGAGGTGGTGACCTTCACGGCGGACATCGGCCAGGGCGAGGAGGTGGAACCGGCACGCGCCAAGGCCGAGGCCCTGGGCGTGAAGGAGATCTACATCGAGGACCTGCGCGAGGAGTTCGTGCGCGACTACGTGTTCCCCATGTTTCGCGCCAACGCCGTCTACGAGGGCGAGTACCTGCTCGGCACTTCCATCGCCCGGCCGCTGATCGCCAAGCGCCTGGTGGAGATCGCCGAGGAGACCGGGGCGGATGCCATCGCCCACGGCGCCACCGGCAAGGGCAACGACCAGGTGCGCTTCGAGCTGGGGGCCTACGCGCTCAAGCCCGACATCCGCATCATTGCCCCCTGGCGGGAATGGGATCTGGATTCGCGCGAGAAACTGATGGCCTATGCCGAGGCCCACGGCATCCCGGTGGACTTCAAGAAGGGGAAGAAGTCGCCCTATTCGATGGACGCCAACCTGCTGCACATCTCCTACGAAGGCGGCATCCTCGAGGACCCCTGGGCCGAGCCGGAAGAGGACATGTGGCGCTGGACCGTCTCGCCGCAGAAGGCCCCCGACGCCCCGCGCGATCTGGTGCTGCGCTTCGAGCAGGGCGATCCGGTGGCGATCGACGGCGAACGCATGCCCCCGGCGCGCCTGCTCGAAACCCTGAACCGGATCGGCGGCGAGCACGGCATCGGCCGCGCCGACATCGTCGAGAACCGCTATGTCGGCATGAAGTCGCGCGGCTGCTACGAGACGCCCGGCGGCACCATCCTGCTCAAGGCCCACCGCGCCATGGAATCGCTCACCCTCGATCGCGAAGTCGCGCACCTGAAGGACGAGCTCATGCCGCGCTATGCGACGCTGATCTACAACGGCTACTGGTGGAGCCCGGAACGGCGCATGCTGCAGTCGATGATCGACGCCTCCCAGGAGACCGTCAATGGCGAGGTCCGGCTCAGGCTCTACAAGGGCAGCGTCACGGTCACCGGGCGCCGCTCCGAGACCGACTCCCTGTTCGACGAGCGCATCGCCACCTTCGAGTCCGACGAGGGTGCCTA
>JALVEM010000239.1 GCA_027030825.1 Thiohalobacter sp. | reverse complement strand
CCCAACCGCATCTGCGCCCGCTGCGAGCTGCACATCGACTGCCGCCCCCTGCCCGGCATGGCCATCGACACCCTGCGCGAGGAGATCCACGCCACCGTGCGCGCAGCGCTGGAGGGCAGCGGCCTCGCCGTGCGTTTCCGCCCCCTGTTCGAGGGGGCACCGCCGATGGACACCCCCGCCGAGGCCGACCTGGTGCGCACCACCGAGGCCCTCACCGGCCATGCCGCGGAGGCGGTGGCCTTCGCCACCGAGGGTCCTTTCCTCAACGCGCTCGGCATGGACACCGTGGTGCTCGGGCCCGGCGACATCGCCCAGGCGCACCAGCCGGACGAGTATCTCCGCATCGACCGGATCGAGCCCATGCTCGACCTGCTGCGCCGACTGATCCGCCGCTACTGCGTCGACGTGGCGCCCGGCTGAAGCCGGGAGATTACAGGAGAAGCTCGCTGGCCTGCCCGACCACCTCGTCGAGGCGTCGCACGGGGAGGAGTTCCATGCCCTCGACCCGGAAACCGCGGGTGAGATTCGCCGCCGGCACCAGGGCACGCCGGAAGCCGTGCTTGGCCGCCTCCCGGATGCGTTCCTGGCCGCCGGGCACGGGGCGCACCTCGCCGGCCAGCCCCACCTCGCCGAAGGCGAACAGCTCGTGAGGCAGCGCCCGGTTGCGGAAGCTCGAGAGCACGGAGAGCAGCACGGGCACGTCGGCCGCCGTCTCGGTCACCCGCACGCCGCCGACCACGTTGACGAACACGTCCTGGTCGCTCACCGCGATCCCCCCGTGGCGGTGCAGCACGGCGAGCAGCATGGCCAGGCGGTTCTGCTCCAGCCCCAGCGTGACGCGTCGCGGATTGCCCAGCTGGGAATCGTCCACCAGCGCCTGCACTTCGACCAGCAGCGGGCGGGTGCCCTCGCGCGTGACCATGACCACGGAGCCCGGCACCGGCTGCTCGTGCCGCGAGAGAAAGATGGCGGAAGGATTGCTGACCGCCTTCAGGCCGGTGTCCGTCATCACGAACACGCCGATCTCGTTGACGGCGCCGAAGCGGTTCTTGATCGCGCGCACGATCCGGTAGCGACCGCCGGCGTCGCCCTCGAAATAGAGCACGGTGTCGACCATGTGCTCGAGCACGCGCGGCCCCGCCAGCGCGCCCTCCTTGGTGACATGCCCCACCAGGAACAGGGCGGTACCGGTGGCCTTGGCGTGGCGCACGAGCCGGGCGGCCGATTCGCGCACCTGGCTCACCGAGCCGGGCGCCGAGCCGACCTCCTCGGTGAACAGGGTCTGGATCGAATCGACCACCAGCACCTGGGGACGTTCCGCCTGCGCCATGGCCAGGATGGCCTCGACCGAGGTCTCCGCGGCGATGCGCAGGCGCTCGCCCGAGAGCCTGAGCCGGGCCGCCCGCAGGGCGACCTGCTCGGGGGATTCCTCGCCGGTCACGTAGAGGGTGCGATGGCGATCGGCCAGCGCCATGAGCGCCTGCAGCAGCAGCGTGGACTTGCCGATGCCCGGATCGCCGCCGAGCAGGATGACCGAGCCGGGCACCAGGCCGCCACCAAGCACCCGGTCGAGCTCCTCGATGCCCAGCCGGGTGCGTTCGGTCCGCTCCGGCGTGACCTCGCTCAGCGTCTGGACGCCCCGGCCGGCCGCCCCGGCATAGCCCCCGCGGGCCGGATGCGACACGGTGGCGGCCATCTCCGTCAACGTGTTCCAGGCACCACAGTCGGGGCAGCGGCCCACCCACTTCGGGCTCTCGGCGCCGCATTCCGAGCACTGATAGCGGACCTTCACGCGTGCCATGCCCTGCCCCTGGCCAAGCGCACGGCACGCGACGAGTCTGGTCCGGGACCCGCTTCCGGTACCGACCGGGCGACGAGGTCGGACGTGGTCAGATGAGGTCGATGCCGACGACGAGCATGACCAGCAGCAGCAGGACCAGCCCGGCGAGATCCTCGATGGCGAGATTGTCGGGACGAATTTCCATGCCCGGCATGTCGCAAGCGGCATGCCATCCGGACCGACACTTGAATATCAGACACTTGCAATTCCCTGGACTCCTCACTGTCAATCCTGCTGACAACCCGAAGCTCATGATCCACTTCAGGTTCGCGTTTTGTTTTCATTCGAAAACATAGTGATACAATGATTTTCTCATCCTGTTTATCGATCCGGCTACCTGTAAATTCACCCGACTCCCTCAGGGCGTGGAGACCACGGCCGGGACATCGCCATCGGCCTCGCCGCATTCATGCCGGACCGCCACACGCGAGGCGACCCCGCACAGCAGCTCGTAGTTGATCGTGCCCGCCTGCTGCGCCACCTCTTCCACGGGCAGGCCCTCGCCCCAGAGCACGACGCGATCGCCCGTACGCGCCCCGGGATGGCGGGTCAGATCCAGCGTGATCATGTCCATCGAAACGCGCCCCACCAGCGGCACCCGCACACCCTCGACGAGCACCGGCGTGGCCTCCGGCGCATGCCGGGGATAGCCGTCGCCATAGCCGATGGCCGCCACGCCGATCCGGCTCGGCCGCTCCGCACGCCAGGCGGCGCCATAGCCCACCGGCTCGCCCGGCGCCAGGTCGCGGATGGCGATCAGGCGGCTCTCCAGGGTCATGACCGGCCGCAATCCCAGGGATGCCGCAGATGCCCCGACCAGGGGCGACCCCCCATAGAGCAGAATGCCGGGCCGCACCCAGTCATGGCGGGCCTCGGGACAGCACAGCAGGGCCGCGGAATTCGCCAGCGAGCGCTCCAGCCCGAGCCCTTCGGTGAGCGCCTCGAACCGGGCGAGCTGGCGCGCGGTCTCGGGCCGTTCCGGCTCGTCCGCGCAGCACAGGTGAGAGAGCACGCGGAGCCTGGCGACCGCCGGATGCCCCTGCAGGCGATCGAGCGCATGTCGGAAGGCCTCCGGATCCAGACCCAGGCGATGCATGCCGGTATCCAGCTTGATCCAGACCGGCACCGGCGCCTCCGGCGGCGAGGCGAGAAAGGCTTCCAGCTGAGCGAGGGAATGGATGACCGGTTCGAAGCGATGCCGTGCCAGCAGGGCGTGTTCCTCGGGAGAGAAGCAGCCTTCGAGCAGCACCACCGGCACATCCCGAATGCCGGCCTCCCGGAGCCTCGCCGCCTCCTCGATGCTGGCCACGCCGAGGGCATCCGCACCGGCGGAGGCCAGCACCCCGGCCACCGCCTCGAGGCCATGGCCGTAGGCATTGGCCTTCACCACGGCCAGCACCCGGCTGTCGCCCGCACGATCGCGCGCGATGCGGAAGTTGTGTCGCAACGCCTCGAAATCGATGCGGACCTGCGCCGGGCGGCTCACGCCACCTCCCCGGGGCTCCCGTAACCGTCGCTGGCGAAGTTTTCGAAACGGGTGTACTGCCCGAGGAAGGTGAGCCTGCGCATGCCGATGGGACCGTTGCGCTGCTTTCCGATGATGATTTCGGCCGTGCCCTTGTCCGGGCTGTCCTCGTTGTAGACCTCGTCGCGATAGATGAAGATGATGACGTCCGCATCCTGCTCGATGGCGCCCGATTCGCGCAGATCGGACATGACCGGCCGCTTGTTGGGCCGCTGCTCGAGCGAGCGATTGAGCTGCGAGAGCGCCACCACCGGCACGTTCAGCTCCTTGGCCAGCGCCTTGAGCGCACGGGAGATCTCGGAGATCTCGGTGGCCCGGTTCTCGCCCGAGGAGGGCGCCTGCATGAGCTGCAGGTAGTCGATCACGATCAGGCCCAGGTCGTGCTCACGCTTGAGGCGCCGGGCCCGGGCGCGCAGCTCGATGGGGGTGAGCGCCGGCGTGTCGTCGATGAAGAGCGGCGCATTCGACAGGATGCTCACCGCCGAGGTCAGGCGCGGCCAGTCCTCGTCCTCCAGCTTGCCGGTGCGCACCTTGTGCTGGTCGATGCGGCCCAGCGAGGACATCATGCGCATGGCCAGCTGCTCGCCCGGCATCTCCATGCTGAACACCGCCACCGGCACCCCGTGCTTGATGGCGGCGTTCTCGGCGATGTTCATGGCGAAGGTGGTCTTGCCCATCGAGGGACGGCCCGCGATGATGATGAGATCGGAAGGCTGCAGGCCGGCGGTCATCTCGTCGATGTCGGCGAAGCCGGTCGGCACGCCGGTGATCGGGTCCTCGCGGTGGTAGAGCTCCTCGATCCGGTCGACAGTCTTGACCAGCAGATCCTTGATGCTGGCGAATCCCTGACGCGCCTGGCGCCCGTGCTCGGCGATGCGGAACACCTGCTGCTCGGCATAGTCGAGCAGCTCCTCCTTGCTGCGCCCCTGCGGCTGGTAGGCGGCGTTGGCGATATCGGTGCCCACCCGCACGAGCTGGCGCAGGACCGAGTTCTCGCGCACGATGTCGGCATAGGCGGTGATGTTGGCCGAGGTCGGCGTGCTGCGCACCAGCTCGCCGAGATACATCAGCCCGCCGGCCTCCTCCAGGGCGTCCTGGCGCTCGAGCCACTGCGCGAGCGTCACGGCGTCGAAGGGCTGGCCGGCCTCGGCCTGGGCCGCGATCGCGCGAAAGATCAGGCGGTGATCCTGGCGATAGAAATCCTCTTCCGCCACCCGGTCGGCGACCAGGTTCCAGGCCTCGTTGTCGATCATGAGCCCGCCGAGCACGGCCTGCTCGGCGGGGACGGAATGCGGCGGCGCCTTGAGCGCCGGCACCCCGTCCGAATCCGGAATGGGCGCGGTCGATACGCTGTCCTGCATGGATGCGGTCACGCTCGGGTCAGACAAGGGAGGGTTCCGAGAATACACAAGCCCTGCCACGCCGCCAACCGGCGGCGGGCAGGGCTTGCCCGATCAAGCGGTTGCGTGGACGAATCGCCCGTCGCGGGATGGTCGAGCCTTATTCGGCGACGATCTGCAGCTTGATGACGGCGTCGACGTCCGTGTGCAGATGCAGGGTCACGTCGAACTCGCCCAGGGTACGGAAGGGGCCCTCGGGCAGCCGAACCTCGTGGCGGCTGACCTCGTGCCCGGCCTCCTTGAGGGCACGGGCGATGTCGGCGACACCCACGGAGCCGAACATCCGGCCCTCCTCGCCCGCCTTCACGGGGATGGTGATCACCTGACCCTCGAGGGCCTCCTTGCGGGCCTCGGCCTTCGCCAGCGCCTCGGCCTGCGCCTTCTCGAGTTCGGCGCGCATGGCCTCGAACTTCTTGATGTTCTCCGGCGTGGCCGGCGCCGCCTTGCCCTTGGGGATGAGATAATTGCGGCCGTAGCCGGGCTTGACCTTGACGCGGTCGCCCAGATCACCCAGATTGGCCACCTTTTCAAGCAGAATCACTTCCATCGTCGTTCACCTCTCGTCATGGCCGCCGCCCGACCGGCGGAGTACCCGATTCCTGAAATCCATCCAGCCGTCCAGCCATCCCAGCACGGCGATCACCAGTGCGGCATGGGGTTCCACGAACAGCAGCAATCCGTACACCAGCACCAGCCAGCCACGATGCAGCCCGCGCACACGGCGCACGGCGTGGATAACGGCCAGCCCCTGCACGAGCCACGCCAGCCCCACGATGAGCGTGGCGTCGGCGGCCCAGCGGGCCAGTGCGCCTTCACCCGTCATTGCCAGCAGAGCCAGTGCCGGCATCGCCAGCGCCATGCCCCGCCCCAGCCGCAGTTGTTCGAACTCGCGCGCCAGCCCGCCCGGATTGTAGAGCATCGCCTGCCAGGCACGGGCCAGCAACAGGCTCAGCACCACGCCGACCAGGAAGGCGCTGGCCAGCAGGACGGTCATCCAGCGTGACAGCGCTTCCAGGGCCCGGCCCAGCAGTTCCGACTGCGATGAGGCCGGCATCTCGGCCAGCAGGCGCCCCAGGGTCTGCTGCCACCAGGCCGCCGGGTCCCCCAGCGCCAGATGGAAGGCCGCCAGCATTCCCAGTCCGGCAGCCACCAGCGCCGTCAGGGTCGCGGCCCAGGACACCGTGGTCCGCAGCACCAGGGCGGCACCCCACACCGGCAGCCAGAACAACCCGCCGCTCACCACGGTCACCGCTCCGACGCCGGCGGCGAGCTGGCCCACCACGCCCAGCAGGGCGAGGCCCAGCCCCAGCACCGTGAGCCCTTCCCACGCCCCCCTGCGCAGGGTCACCAGCCCGATCGCGCCGCTGCCCAGATAGGACAGAGGCGATGTCAGCGGGGGCAGCAGAAAGGCGGCCAGCGTGCCCACGACGGCCACCGTCACCGCCTGCAGGCGACCGCGCATGATCCAGCCGGCCAGTGCGCGCACGTCCGTCGCTCCGCCGGGGGTCATCCCCGGCGCTGCCGCTCAGTGGCAGTCGCAGTAAGGCAGCAGGGCGAGGTAACGCGCGCGCTTGATGGCCTTGGCCAGCTGACGCTGATACTTCGCGCTGGTGCCCGTGATCCGGCTGGGCACGATCTTCCCGGTTTCCGTGATGTAGTTCTTGAGGGTGTTGAGATCCTTGTAGTCGATCTCCTTGACCCCCTCGGCCGTGAAACGGCAATACTTCCTGCGTCTGAAATGACGAGCCATGTGTTCAACCTCTCTCGATGTTCGTTGCGTCCTGCCGGTCCAGCCGCTCGATGCTGCAGGCATGGACCACGAGACGGGTGGCTTCGCTCCGGTAACCCTGCCGATCCAGGAATCCGCGGATACGCACCGGCTGATCCGGAACCAGACGACCGATCATGCCGACGAGCGCCTCGCCGATCGCCACGACCAGCGCCTGGAATCGAACCCGCCTGGGAAGCCCCGCCTCTTCATGCGTGCCTTCGTGACGGACGACGAAGTGCACTCGCGGAACACCGGCAGGACTGTAGCGAGTCTCGCCGATCCGCAGAACGATGCCGTCGAGCACGACCTCGTTCCGCATCCCCCGAGCCGTCAGGCCTTTTCGCCGGCCTGGGCCTCGGTGCTCTCCGAGGCACCGGCAGCCTTCGCTTCACCGGCAGGCGGTGTTTCGGGCTCGGTGGCCGGCGCCGGTGCCGACTCTTCCTTCTCCTCGCGCCGCGCCAGCGGCGAAGGCTCGGTGATCGCCTCCTCGCGCGCGATCACGAGATTGCGCAGCACGGCGTCGTTGAACCGAAAGGCACTGGTCAGCTCGTCGAGCGCAGCCTGGGTGCACTCGATGTTCATGAGCACGTAGTGTGCCTTGTGCAGTTTCTGGATGGGATAGGCGAGCTGGCGGCGGCCCCAGTCCTCGAGGCGGTGGATCTTTCCGCCGTCGGCCTCGATCGTGGCGCGGTAGCGCTCGATCATGGCGGGCACCTGCTCGCTCTGGTCCGGATGGACCAGGAACACGATTTCATAGTGACGCATTGTGGCTCCTTCTGGATTCGTCAGCCGCCCGCCCCGCGCGGTGCGGCAAGGAGTAAGGCTGGCGGATTATAGTGTCGGCGCGGTCGCAAGGCAAATCCGGACCGCTTCCCATGACCGGAATGGGGGATGGCCATGGAATCCACTGGATCCCACTGAAAAAACTGCAATAGCCACGGAAAGCACGGAAAAACACGGAAAGGCATTATTGTATCCGCTCCAGGCTCGTCATTCCGGCCAAGCGACCCCGGCCTTGTGCCGGGGGAGCGCGAGCCGGAATCCAGAAACCACGTCGATCCATGCCACCGTGGTGTGATCCATTCCTGGATTCCGGTTAAGCGCTGCGCGCTTTCCGGAATGACCGATGCGGGAATGGCCACGGAATCCACCGAATCCACGGAAAGTGGATTCTTTCCGGCATTTCCGATCCATAACGCAGAGGGCGCAAAGGCGCAGAGAACGCAGAGATGTTTCTGTTGTTGGTAACTTCCACGTCGTCCCGGACGAAGCATCGCGCAGCGATGCGAAGATCCGGGACCTCGACAACGAAGCCGCTGTTTCAACGTATCTGATGCCTTTTCGAGGTCCCGGCTCCTTCCCCTGGTGCCGCGGTCGGGTGCCGGTCGGGACGGCGGTGGTGATAGTCATTCCGTTCGAGCGTTTTCTTCTCCCCCGTCATTCCGGCCAAGTGACCCCGGCCCTGAGCCGGGGAGCGCGAGCCGGAATCCAGAAACCACGCCGATCCATGCCACGGTGGCTTTTATTTTCCTGGATTCCGGATCTCGCCTGCGGCGAGTCCGGAATGACGGAAGTACACTTCACGCCTCACCCTCACTTCCTTTCCGTGTGCTTCCGTGGCCATCTATCCGGCGGGCGATTCTTTCCTCCTGTCACCTCGGGCGAGTGTTTTCGCCATCGTCATTCCGGCCAGGCCACCCGGCCTTGTGCCGGGGGAGCGCGAGCCGGAATCCAGCGACCCCGTTCATCCATGTCGCTGCGGTTGATGCTCTTCTGGATCCCGGATCGGTGCTGCGCACCATCCGGGATGACGGGGATGAAGACATTCCGGCCAGACGCTGTGTGGGAAGCTTCTGCAGGGTGCGGACGGATTGTTACGACCGGGAGACGGCGATACGCTGACGGACGGCCTCGTAGAGGGCCACGGCCGCCGTTGCGGAGACGTTGAGGCTCTCGACGTGGCCGCGCATGGGCAGGCGGTGGAGCGCATCGCAGGCCTCGCGGATGAGCCGCCGCATGCCTTTGCCTTCGGCCCCGAGAACCAGTCCCACGGGCCCGGTGAGGTCGGCCTCAAAGAGCAGGGAATCGCCCCGCACGTCGAGCCCGTGCAGCCAGATGCCGCGCTCGCGTAGGCGCCCCAGGGTGCGGGCGAGATTGGTGACGACGAACAGGGGCAGGGTCTCGGCAGCGCCGCTGGCGGCCTTGCGTGCCGCAGGCGTCAGCCGCGCCGCCCGGTCGCGGGGAACGACGACGCCGTGAGCGCCGGCGGCATCGGCGCTGCGGAGGCAGGCGCCGAGGTTGTGCGGATCCTGAACGCCATCCAGCACAAGCAGGAAGGGTGGCGCCTCGAGCGCGTCCAGTCGGGCGTCGAGCGCGCGCTCATCCCCCGGCGGAGCCGACCGAATCTCGGCGGCCACGCCCTGATGCACGACCTCGCCCAGCCGCCGCGAGAGACGATCCCGGTCGACGGCCTCCACCGCGATGCCCATGGCCCGTGCCTGTTCGATCAGGGACTGCAGGCGCGAATCCTCCCGTCCCTTTGCCACGGCGATGCGCAGCACCCGTTCGGGCGCGTGCTTCAGCAGCGACTCGATGACATGCAACCCGTAGACCCATTCCCGCTTCACTGGTCAGGGGGCCTCCCAGGCACGCTCCTCCCGGCCCTCGACGATCGGCTTGATGATGATCTCCACCCGCCGGTTGAGCTGGCGCCCGGCGGCGGTGGCATTGCTGGCGATCGGTTCGCTCTCGCCCTTGCCGATGGGAATGAGTCGCTCGCGCGGCACGCCGCGGCCAACCAGATAGTCCACCACACTGCGTGCCCGCCGTTCGGACAGGCGCTGGTTGTATGCTTCCGAGCCGATGCTGTCGGTGTGACCGACCACGTAGACCACGGTCTTCGGGTAGCGGATCAGGATGTCGGCCACCTTGTCCAGGGTGGGACGGAAGGCCGGCTTGATGGCGGCGCTGTCGAAATCGAAGGGCACCTCGCTGTTGATGCTGATCTTGAGGCTCTCGTCCTTGAGTCGCTGGATCTCGAGCTGGTGCTGCCTGCGCTCTTCCTCGAGCTCGCGCTCGAATGCGCGCTGCTGCTCGTCCATGTAGTTGCCGACCATGCCACCGGCCAGCGCGCCGACGGCGGCGCCGACGAAGCGACCGGACCGGTGGTCGATCTGATGCCCGATCACCGCCCCGGCCACGGCCCCGATGGCGGCGCCCGTCTTGGCCCGCCGGTGGGGATCGTCCGCCGTGCAGCCGGCCAGTGCGAGGACGCCGGCCAGCAGGCCGGCGAGTATCCGATGCCGTCTCACTTGCGTGTCCTCCGCTTTCTGCCGCCCTGCTGCTTCTTTCGACCCGTGGCCGTCCGCCGCGTTCCACCCCCCTTCTTCTTGTTCTTGCGCGCCGCACGCCTGCCACGACTGCCCGGCTTCCCGCTCCCTTCTCCCGGCGGAAGGACGAAATCGATCTTGCGCTCGTCCAGATCCACGCGCGCCACCTGCACCTCGATGGGGTCGCCGAGCTGATAGCTCACCCCGGTACGCTCGCCCACCAGCCGATGGCTGGCGGCATCGAAGTGATAATAGTCGTTGCTGAGCGCGGTGACGTGCAGCAGGCCCTCCACGTAGATCTCCCGGAGCTGAATGAACAGCCCGAAGGAGGTCACGCCGCTGATGATGCCGGGGAAGGTCTCGCCGACCTTGTCCATCATGTACTCGCACTTGAGCCATTCCACGGCGTCACGGGTGGCCTCGTCGGCCCGCCGCTCGGTCATGGAACAGTGCGCGCCCAGGCGCTCCATCTCGGCCTCCGAATAGAGGAAGGGTTCCTTCTTCCTGCGCTTGCGGTTGCGCAGCACATGGCGGATGCCGCGATGCACCAGCAGGTCGGGATAGCGGCGGATGGGCGAGGTGAAATGCAGGTAGGCCGGCAGGGCGAGGCCGAAATGCCCCAGGTTCTCCGGCGAG
>JALVEM010000238.1 GCA_027030825.1 Thiohalobacter sp. | reverse complement strand
CGTGCCCGAGCACGGCTGCTCCGCCGCCGAGCTCACACCCGAGCAGAAGAACGCCATCAGCCACCGGGGCCAGGCCCTGTGCAAGCTGGTGCGGGCCTTGAACAGGCATTGACAGACCTCGAACGTCAGGAACACCAGCGACGATTCCCGGCGCCGCCGCCCCTGTCGCTCTACGTGCACCTGCCCTGGTGCGTGCGCAAGTGCCCCTACTGCGACTTCAACTCGCACCCGCTGCGGGGCGATGCCCCGTTCGACGCCTGTGTGGCCGCCCTGCTCGAGGATCTCGAGACCGACCTGCCGAAGGTCTGGGGGCGGACCCTGCAGAGCGTCTTCATCGGCGGCGGCACCCCGAGCCTGTTTCCGCCCGAGGCGATTGCGGCACTGATCGCCGGCATCCGGGCCCGCCTGCCCTGCCGCCCGGACATGGAGATCACCCTGGAGGCCAACCCGGGCACCGCCGAGGCCGCGCGCTTCGCCGGCTACCGCGAGGCAGGCGTGAATCGGCTCTCGATCGGGGTGCAGAGCTTCGACGACCGCCTGCTCGCGCGCCTGGGCCGCATCCACAACGGCGAGGAAGCGCACCGGGCGGTCGCCATGGCGCGCGAGGCGGGCTTCGAGCGGATCAACCTGGACCTGATGTACGGGCTGCCCGAGCAGCGTGTCGCAGAGGCGCTGGCGGATCTGGAGGCGGCGATCGCCCATGAACCCGAGCATGTCTCCTGGTACCAGCTCACCCTCGAGCCCAACACGGCCTTCCATCACGACCCGCCTCCCCTGCCCGACGAGGATGCGCTGTGGGCCATGCGCGAGGCCGGACTCGCCCGCCTGGCCGCGGCGGGCTTCGATCACTACGAGGTCTCCGCCCATGCCCGTCCCGGCGCGGCCTGCCGGCACAACCGCAACTACTGGCGGTTCGGGGATTACCTGGGCATCGGCGCCGGCGCCCACGGCAAGCTCACGCTCGCCGGCGAGGGGCGAGTGGTGCGCACCGTGCGCCGCCGCCACCCGGAGGCCTGGCTGCGCGCGACAGGCGGGCGCACGGCATCGGTGCGCCGCCTTTCGGACGACGACCTGGTCTTCGAGTACCTGCTCAACCGGCTGCGCCTGCGCGAGCCCCTCGATGCCGGTGAGTTCACTGCGGCGACGGGGCTCGATTTCGCGCGGATCCGGCCGCGGCTCGCGCAGGCCGCGGACGACGGCCTGGTCCGGCTCGAAGGGGACCGGGTGGCCCTCACGCCCCTGGGGGAACGGTTTCTGGACGATCTGACCGCCCGCTTTCTGCCACCTGGCTGAGCCGGGCCGGCCGGTGGCGCAGCCAGCGCTCGTAGAGCACCGGGATCAGCAGCAGGGAGACCAGCGGCGCGGTGAGCATGCCGCCGATCATGGGCGTGGCGATGCGGCGCATGACCTCGGAGCCGGCACCGCTGCCCAGCAGGATGGGCAGCAGGCCCACCAGGATGACGGCCACGGTCATGGCCTTGGGGCGCACCCGCAGCACCGCGCCTTCCTCGATGGCCGCGCGCAGCGCGGCGGCATCGGCCGGCCGGCGTCGGGCCACGGCCTGGTCCAGATAGATGAGCATGACCACCCCGAACTCGGCGGCCACGCCGCCCAGCGCGATCAGCCCGATCAGGCTGGCCACCGACAGCGGCTGGCCGAGCAGCCACATCAGCCAGACGGCGCCCACCAGCGCCAGCGGCAGGGTGGCGAGCACCAGCAGCACGGGCATCCAGCGCCGGAAGATCAGGTACAGCAGCAGCACGATCACGCCCACCACCATCGGCACCAGCCAGGCCATCTTCGCCCGGGCCCGGACCAGGTACTCGTACTGGCCCGACCACTCGAGCGCGTAGCCCGGCGGCAGGCTGACGTGGTTCGCGACGGCCCGCTGGGCACGGCGCACCCAGCCGAGCAGGTCGGGATCGGCCAGATCGACGTACACCCAGCCGTTGAGGCGGGCGTTCTCGCTCTTGATCACGGCCGGGCCGTCGGCCACGCGGATGTGGGCCACGTCCGAGAGCCGGATGTACTCCCGGCCCGGGGCGAGCACCGGCAGCTCCCGCAGCCGGTCGATGGAATCGCGGTAGCGGCGCGGATAGCGCAGGTTGACCGGATAGCGTTCCCGCCCCTCGACCGTCCAGGTGACGGTCTCGCCGCCGATGGCCAGCGTGATCACGTCCTGCACGTCGCGCAGGCTGAGGTCGTGGCGCGCCGCGGCCATGCGGTCGACCTCGATGTCGATGTAGCGGCCGCCGTCGACCCGCTCCGAGTAGACCGAGCGCGTCCCGGGCAGCCCGCGCAGCACCTGCTCGACCGCCTCCCCGATGCGCTGGATGCCGGCCAGGTCCGGCCCCGAGATCTTGATGCCGACCGGGGTCTTGATGCCGGTGCTCAGCATGTCGATGCGCGCCGAGATGGGCATCAGCCAGGCGTTGGTGATGCCCGGCACCCGGACGATGCGGTCGAGTTCCTCGCGCAGCTTCTCGAGCGTCATGCCCGGCCGCCATTCGGACTCGGGCCTCAACCGGATGGTGGTCTCGATCATGGTCAGCGGCGCGGGATCGGTGGCCGTCTCGGCGCGCCCGGCCTTGCCGAACACGCGCGCGACCTCGGGCACGGTGCGGATCAGGCGGTCGGTCTGCTGCAGCAGCTCGCGGGCCTTGTCGATGGAAACCCCGGGCAAGGTGGTGGGCATGTACAGCAGGTCGCCCTCCTCCAGCGGCGGCAAAAACTCGCCGCCCAGCCGCGCCAGCGGCCAGGCCGCGGAGGCGACCAGGGCCATCGCCAGCAGCAGGGTCAGCCCGGGCCGCGCCCGGGCCGCGGCGAGCACCGGCCGGTAGCTTCGCACCAGCAGACGGTTGAGCGCCGACTCGCGCGCATCCTTCGGCGCGCCGCGCAGCAG
>JALVEM010000237.1 GCA_027030825.1 Thiohalobacter sp. | reverse complement strand
CGCTCATTCGCTCGGCCGGCATCGACGGTTCCAGAACCCTGGTGCTCTACGACGAATATCCCGGCCTGGACGTGGGGCGCGTATTCTGGCTGCTGGAACTGGCCGGTGTGCCCGGAGTGCGCTATCTGGCAGAGGGCCTGGCCGGCTGGCGGGAAGCGGGCCAGCCCCTGGAACGGGGCGCCGTGAAACCCGAACCCTCGGATTTCGTCGTGCACCTGCGGGAGTCCCGCTATGCTTCCCGGCTCGATGCCATGCTGGCCAGTCGGGGCACCGGCGGCGTACTGCTGGATGCGAGGCCGGGTGCGGAATTCTCGGGGCGGAAGAAGGTGGACGCCCCGCGGGCCGGACACATCCCCGGGGCCATCAACGTTCCCGTGCGCAAGGCCTTCGTGGGCGAGGTGGATGCCTCGCCACTGAAACCCCCGCAGGCCCTGCGCGAACTCTATGCCCTGCTGCCGAGGGAGGATCAGGTCATCACCTATTGCCGGCGCGGTCGGGGTGCGGGGTTGACCTACATGCTGCTGCGTGACCTCGGCTATTCCGTCAGCGTCTATGCGGGCTCCTGGTTCGAGTGGAGTCGGGATCTGCTGCTGCCGGTCGAGACCCAATGAAGCTTCGTATCGAGGAATGTTGTCGCCGGCTTCCGGTCCGAACCCGGCTCGTCATCGTCATGACCGGCATGGGGCTGCTCGTGCTTCTGCTGGCCGGCGTCGCCTTCTGGCAGTCCAGTCAGGCGGTGGTTGAACAGCTGACCCGGGACCGCATGGAGACGATCGAGCGGGCGATCCGCAAGGATCTGGTCGCCGCGCTGCTCGATGACCGCGTGGAGAACATCGCCCGCATCAACCGGTTGCTGGGATCCTTCGAAGACGTGGAGCAGGCCCGGGTCTACGATGCCGAGGGCAGGGTACGTTTCGGCTATGTACGTGAAGGGGTGTCGGCCTCGACCGTGCAGTTCGATCCGGCCAGGGTCGGCGAGATCGATATCGAGAGGGGGTCTGCCATCGGCTGGCGACGACTGACGTACCGCGAACGGCCTTTCGGCTATCTCGTGATCCGCTTCTCGCTGGCGCGACAGCTTGCCTATCTCGAACGTTTCCGGTGGCTGCTCTTCCTGCTGCTGCCGGCACTCTTCCTCATTTCGCTGTTGGTGGCCGTCCGTCTGCAGCGGGCCTTCAGCGCCCCGATCGAAGAGCTGGCAGGCACCTTTCGCCGTGTTCAGGACGAGGGCGACTATTCCATCCGGCTCAGCACCCGCGAGCGGAACGAGATCGGGACGCTCTACGAGGGCTTCAATGCCATGCTGGGCATGATGTCGGAGACGCGTGACGCCCTGGCGGAGACCGGCAGCCGCCTGCAGGCCATTCTCGCCTCGATACGCGACAGCATCCTGGTGACCGACTGCGAGGGACGGATACGTTATGCCAATCCCGCCGCGCTCGAGTTTCTCGACCGGGACCTGTCCGAACTGACCGACCGGCAGGTGAAGGACGTTCTGCATCTGCGCACCGGGGAGGGCGAGGACGTGACCGGGCGACTCCTCTCGGAAGTGCTCGAGCATCAGCGGCCCGTCAGCGGCAGCGAGGAAATTCTGTTTCTCGAGCTGGACGGCAGGCAGTGTCCCGTCAGTCTGTCGGCGGCCCCGGTCGTCCAGGAAGACCGGCCGACAGGCGCCGTGCTCGTGCTGCGCGACATGCACGAATGCTGGTCCCTTGCACGGGAGCTGTCCTGGCAGGCCCGGCACGACAGCCTCACCGGGCTCATCAACCGGGCCGAGTTCGAACGCCAGCTGGATCTCGCGCTGGAGAATGTCCGTCCATCCTCGCCGCACGTGCTGCTGTATCTCGACCTCGACCAGTTCAAGGTGGTCAACGATACCTGCGGCCATCTGGCCGGTGACGATCTCTTGCGACAGCTCGCCAGCATTCTCGACAAGAAGCTGCGTGACGAAGACCTGTTCGCCCGGCTCGGCGGTGACGAGTTTGCCGTGTTGCTGCAATCCTGTGACCTCAGGACCGCCTGGGACATCGCCGAGCGCCTGCGCTCGGCGGTATCCAAGTTCCGTTTCGTGTGGGATCGGCACACCTTCGATCTGGCCGTGAGCATCGGCATGGTGGTGATCGACAGTCCCGAGATGACGCGCAGGGATGTGCTGGCGGCAGCCGACATGGCCTGCTACGCCGCCAAGGACAGCGGACGCAACCGGATCCATCTCTATCAGGGAAGCCGGGCGGATTCGCAGCGACACTATGGCGAGGTCCAGTGGGTCTCGCGGATCGTGCAGGCGCTCGAAAAGGACCGGTTCGAGCTCTTCATGCAGCGGATCGCCCGGGCAGAGGCCGCCGATGAACGTGACGACGCCCTGCATTTCGAGGTGCTCGTGCGGATGCGGGATGAATCCGGCAATCTGATTCCGCCGGGCAGTTTCCTGCCTGCGGCCGAACGATTCGGTTCCGCCCCCGGCATCGACCGGTGGGTGCTCTGGCATGCCCTGGAAAGAGTCGCATCCTGGCCGCAGGACGGGTTCGCCATGTGCGCCATCAACCTGTCCGGCCACACGCTCGCCGAACCCGCATTCCTGGAATTCGTGAAAGAGGCGATCGGCACGTTCGGCGTGCCCGCGGACAGACTGTGCTTCGAGATCACGGAGACGGTGGCCGTCTCCGATCTGGCACGTGCACGCGAGTTCATCGAGGCCTGCCGGGACATGGGCTGTCGTTTCGCACTGGACGATTTCGGGTCGGGCATGTCTTCGTTCGGCTACCTGAAGAATCTTCCGGTCGACTTCCTCAAGATCGACGGCATGTTCGTGCGCGACCTGGTCAACGACAGGATCGACGAGGCCATGGTTCGATCGATCAACGAGATCGGGCATGTCATGGGCATGCAGACCATCGCCGAGTTCGT
>JALVEM010000236.1 GCA_027030825.1 Thiohalobacter sp. | reverse complement strand
AATACCAGGTGGCATGCTAACAGCTGCATCGAGCCGGGAACAGCACGAGTGAAGGACCATGCACTGGTTTCGGGCCTGGCGTGACCATCGCCTCGCCCGCCGGCTCCGGCAGGCGCGGATTGCATGGCCGCTGTGGCGCCGGGCTCTGGATGCCGCTCCCCTGCTTCGGTCGTTGCCGGCCGAGGGACGGCGCGAGCTTCGCATCCTGTCCAGCCTGTTTCTGAACGAGAAGGCGCTCACGGAAGCCGGCGGCATGCGGCTCGAGGACTGGCAGCGGGTGGTGATCGCCGCCCAGGCCTGCCTGCCGGTGCTGCGACTGGGGCTGCGCTGGTACGAAGGCTTTCACGAGATCATCGTCTACCCGGCCGGTTTCGTCGTGGAGCACGAGGAGGTCGACGAGGCCGGGGTCGTCGGTTATCGGCGCCGGGCGCTGAGCGGCGAATCCTGGCTGCGCGGGCCGGTGGTGCTGGCCTGGGAGGACGTGGAGCATGGAGCCCGGGAGCCGCACGACGGCAGCAACGTCGTCATCCACGAATTCGCCCACAAGCTGGACATGGAAAACGGTGCGGCCAATGGCATGCCGCCACTGCATCCGGACATGGATCGCGAGACCTGGACCCGCGTCATGCAGCGTGCCTACGACCACCACTGTGCGCTGGTGCGCCGCGGCCATGCGCCCATCATCGACGCCTATGCCGCCGAAGGGCCGGGAGAATTCTTTGCCGTGATCTCGGAGGCCTTCTTCGAGCAGCCGCATCGGCTGCAGAGGCACTATCCTGCGGTATATGCGCAGCTGGTCGCGTTCTACCGCCAGGATCCGGGTGCCGCCCCCTGGCGTCTGCTGTAGGAGGGATCAGTCCTGCAGGGCCTGGCGCACCTGCTCGAGCAGCTGTTTCGCCTCTCGGGCCACGGCGCGTACGTCGGCATTGTCACTCAGGGAGAGCGCGGCCTCGGGGTCGAGGAAGTGCACTGCGGTTCTGCCGTCTCCGGCATCCCGGACCACCACATTGCAGGGGAGCAGCGTGCCGGCTTCCGGCTCGGCGTCGATGACGCGTTTCGCAAGGCCGGGCGCACAGGCGCCGAGAATGCGATAGAAGGGCATGTCGAGGTCGAGCTTGGCCTTCATGGTGGCCTGGACGTCGATGTCCGAGACGATGCCCATCTTCCGTTCCTTCAACGCCGTCGTCAGGCGTTCGATGGCTTCCTCGGGTGAACAGGAAAGGATGACGCTCTGTGCATACATTTGGGGTGCTCCCGTGTTCAAATATTAGTTTCGGCTAATGTATAATTTCCGATGCCGGTATTCAAGTATTATGGACAGGAACGGAAAATCGATGTGCGGCCCGGATGATGACAACATTTCGGTGCCAGCGGTACACGAACAGCGACAAGGAGCCGTGTCATGACCACCCAGATCGCCATCATCGGCAGCGGATTCGCCGCCCTGACCGCCGCGCGTCGTCTGCGCTCCCGAATGAAGGATGCGCACATCATGCTCATCTCGCCACGTCCCGAGTTCGTGTTCCTGCCGAGCCTCATCTGGATACCGACGGGCCTGCGGCGGCCCGAGGAACTGCGTTTCCCGCTGCAGAAGTTCATGCGCAGGCACCGGCTGGAGCACCGGGCAGCGACCGTGACCGGCCTGTCGGAGGGCGGGCGTGTCGTTCATACCGATCAGGGCGACATTCGCAACGACGGCCTGATCATCGGCTGCGGTGGTCGTTTCATCAGGAAGCTGCCGGGCATCGAGCACACCCTGACGATCTGTGAAGGCATCGAGGCCGCCGAGCGCATTCGCGACCGGCTCGCCACGCTGACGGAGGGCGTGATCGCCTGCGGATTCGCCGGCAACCCCAAGGATCCTTCGGCCATGCGTGGCGGACCCATGTTCGAACTGCTGTTCGGGATCGATACCTGGCTGCGGCGACAGAAGCGGCGCGACAGGGTGCGACTGGTGTTCTTCAGTCCGGCGCCGAGGCCCGGGCAGCGGCTCGGCGAGAAGGCGGTCGAGGGGCTGCTCGCCGAGATGCGCAAGCGGAACATCGACACCCACCTGGGACACAAGATGAAGGGCTTCGAGGAGAAGAAGGTGCTGACCGAGGGCGGCGAGATCGATGCCGACCTGATCCTCTTCATGCCGGGCATGACGGGTCCGGCCTGGGCTGCCGACACCGAGCTGCCGCTCTCCGAGGGCGGGTTCATCCAGGCGGATGCGCACTGCCGCGTCCCCGGGTTCGAGAAGGTCTATGTGGCCGGGGATGCGGGCAGCTATCCCGGCCCGGACTGGATGCCCAAGCAGGCTCACATGGCGGATCTCCAGGCCGAGGCGGCCGCCGACAACCTGGCCGCCGAATTCGCCGGCGGCAGCCCGGAAGCCACCTTCCGGCCCGAGCTCGCCTGCATCGTCGACACCCTGGACCGCGGCATCCTGGTCTACCGGACCCCCGAGCGCAACCTGATGTTCCCGTCGCCGCTCTTCCACTGGTCGAAGCGCGCCTTCGAGCGCTTCTATACTCGCCGTTACCGCTGATCGTCTCCGGCGGGGTCCGCAAGGGGCCCCGCATGAAACACGCCGCATACGCCGAAAATCCCCGTGAAATCAGTTGTGTGACCCGGGTTACATACCGCCGGGTCGCCAAATTTCGTTTGTGATGTATGGAAATTCCTTGTCATTCAATGACATCTACAATATTTTGTAAATTCGCCGATAATCACAAAAACGCCGTCACCCGGGTGGTGGCGATGGCCAGAAGACGGACCAGCAGGTCCGCGGAGTGACGGAACACAGGGGTGATGGAGACCGAGGACTACGTGTCGGATAGGGATGCCAGTGAACGCCTTGCAGCTCGCCTGATCCTGTCGCTGGTCGTCTGGTTGGCGCTCTCTTTCTCGCCCGGCGTAAGGCATGTGCAGGCAGCTGTCCCGC
>JALVEM010000235.1 GCA_027030825.1 Thiohalobacter sp. | reverse complement strand
GCCGGAAAAGCGAATCGGCGGGTTGCGGGTAAAGCTCGCGAACACACGGCCGATAGGCTCACTGGACAGGCCGGCAGGACTCCATCGGATGCCGGTGGTGGCATTGAACGCACGTGACACGGGGGGAAGACATGGCTCAGGCGGAACGAGTGACGGCGGAAGGATCGGACGCCGGTCTCAGACAGTCGGTCTGTGTGGCCAGACAGCCCATCTTCGACCGCGATCTCCATGTCCATGCCTATGAACTGCTCTTCCGCCACCCCCTGGCGGATGCCGGCGGGCCCGTCACGGACACCCAGGCCACGCTCAGGGTGATCGCCAACGCCTTCACCAGTTTCGGCATCGAACGGCTCGTGGGCGACCGGCCCGCCTTCGTGAATCTGGGGCGCGATCTGCTGATCGACGAAATCGAGTTCCCGCTGCCGCCCGAGCATCTGGTCATCGAGGTGCTCGAAACCGTTGGGCCCGAACCGGCGGTGCTGGAGACCCTGGAGCGACTCAGGTCGCGGGGGCTCGCCATCGCGCTGGACGATTTCGTCTACGCCCCGGAACGCGAACCCCTGCTGGCCCTGGCCGACATCGTCAAGGTCGATCTGCTCGCCGTGCCCGCCGACCGGCTGGCGGCCGAGGTGGAGACACTGCGGCGCTGGCCGGTGAAACTGCTGGCCGAGAAGGTGGAGACCCGCGAGGCGTTCGACCGCTGCAAGGCGCTCGGTTTCGACTATTTCCAGGGCTATTTCCTGTCCCGGCCGCAGACGCTGGAGCGGCGCGAGATCGCGCCCAACCGGCTGGCGGCGATCCGGCTGCTCGGCAGCGTGCAGCGGCCGGACGTGGAGTCGCGCGAAGTGGAGCAGCTCATCGGTCAGGACGTGGGGCTGACCTACAAGCTCATGCGCTTCATCAATTCGGCGCTGTTCAATCTGCCGCGCGAGGTCGATTCCATCCGCCAGGCGGTGATCTATCTTGGACTGAAGCAGCTGCGCCAGTGGGTGACGCTGCTGGTGCTCTCCTCCATCGACGACAAGCCCGGGGCCCTGTTCGAGCTCGCCATGATCCGGGGGCGCATGTGCAGCAATCTGGCCGAGCGCCTGGGGCATCCGGAACCCGAGACCTTCTTCACCGTTGGCCTCTTCTCCACGCTCGATGCCCTGCTCGACCGGCCGCTCGCCGAGATCCTGAAGGAGTTGCCGCTCTCGGAAGAGATGCGCGACGCCCTGCTCGAGCGCCGCGGCCTGGCTGGCGAGGCGCTGGCCTGCACGCTCGCCTGGGAGCGGGGCGACTGGGCCGAGGCCCAGTGCCGGAATCTCGATGTGGCGGAGATCAGCGGGGCCTACGCCGAGGCCCTGGAGTGGGCGCAGGCCTCCATGCAGGCGATCGGCCTCGAAACCTGACAGGCACTCAGCCGGCCGCCAGGTGCAGGTTGCCCCAGGCGTCCACTTCCGCCGTCCAGCCGGGTGCGATCCAGGTGGTGGACACGGTTTCGGTGACGAGCGCCGGCCCGGCGATGCGCTGCCCGGCCACCAGCCGCTCGCGAACGTGACGCGGCACCGGCCGGTTCAGGCCGTGCACGGTGACTTCACCCGCCGGCGGGGCCGGGGGGCCCGACGGGCGTTCCGGCAGCCGGATCTCCGGTTCGGGGCCGGTGACCCGCAGCCGCAGGTTGACCACCTCCACCGGCATCTCCAGCGCATGGCCGTAACGGTGCCGGTGGGCGGCGTCGTAATCCCTTCGCGCCCGGCGCGCATCGCCGTGCCAGGGCACGGTGAGCGTGAAGCTCTGTCCCCGGTAGCGCAGCTCGAGACGCGCCTCGGCCCGGATGTCCCGGTCCGCCACCCCTTCCTCCCGCAGCATGCGGCGGCCCGCCGCCTCGAGCCGAGCCAGTCCGTGGGTGATGGACTCACCCATGTCGGGCTCGAGTATCCGACCGAAGGCATGCGACAGCTCACGTGCCGGCGGCGCCGTGATCATGCCGAGCGCGGAGAGCACGCCGCCGTGGATGGGCACCAGCGCCCGATGCATGCCGAGGGCCTCGGCCAGGGCGCAGACGTGCAGCCCGCCGGCGCCGCCGAAGGAGGTCAGCACGAAATCGGCGGGATCGTGCCCGCGTTGCACGGAGATGACCCGCAGCGCCTGCGCCATGTGCTCGTTGGCCAGGCGCACCATCCCCTCGGCCGTGGCGAGCGGATCCATGCCCAGGGCGTCGCCCAGCCGGGCCAGGGCGGCCTCGGCGGCGGTGCGGTCCAGGCGCATGGCGCCGCCCAGGAAGGCGTCGGCCTGCAGCCGGCCGAGCAGGAGATTGGCGTCGGTCACGGTGGCCTCGCGTCCGCCGCGCCCGTAGCAGGCCGGCCCGGGATCGGCGCCGGCCGACTGCGGGCCCACCTGCAGCAGTCCGCCGGCGTCGATCCAGCCGATCGAACCGCCGCCGGCGCCGATGGTGTGCATGTCGACCATGGGCACCGCCACCGGCCAGCGACCGATGCGGCCCTCGGTGGTGAGCGCGGGTTCGCCGCCCTCGATCAGCGCCACGTCGGTGGAGGTGCCGCCCATGTCGAAGGTCATCAGCCGGTCGAAGCCGGTCAGCCGGCCGAGGAAGCGGACACCGTAGAGTCCGCCGGCCGGGCCCGACAGCAGCAGATGGACGCCGCGCCGGGCGGCCTCGCGGGCGCTCACCGTGCCGCCGGCGCTCTGCATCACGGCCACCGGCGCCGGGGCCAGCGCCTCGGTCAGGCGGTCGAGATAGCCCTGCATGCGCGGACCCACCATGGCGTTCAGGAAGGTGGCCATGCCGCGTTCGTATTCGCGCATCTCCGGCAGCACCTCGCTGCTGCGGCTGACCTGAACCAGGTCGGCGATGGCCGCCTCGATGCGCCGCTCTTCCGTATCGTTGCGCCAGGAGAACAGCAGGTTGACCGCCGCGGCCTCGCAGCCGGAGGCG
>JALVEM010000234.1 GCA_027030825.1 Thiohalobacter sp. | reverse complement strand
CGGGTCGTTCAGCATGCCACGAATCTCGAGACCACTTCCTCGACAGGCACGCGCACGGCCTCTTCCCGGTAACGCTTGAGTTCCACGCAGCCTTCTTTCAGGGCCCGGTCGCCGACGGTGATGCGCCAGGGGATGCCGATCAGCTCCATGTCCGCGAACATGACGCCGGGTCGCACGTCGCGGTCGTCGAACAGCACTTCCACGCCGGCCTCGCGGAGCTCGCGGTAGAGCCTCTCGGCGGTCTCGCGCACGGTATCGGATTTCTTCATGTTCATGGGGCAGAGGGCGACCTGAAATGGTGCGATGGGTTCCGGCCAGAGGATGCCGTGCTCGTCGTGGTGCTGTTCGATGGCGGCGGCCACCACGCGCGAGACGCCGATGCCGTAGCAGCCCATGATCATGACCCGTTCCCTGCCGTCCTCGTCGAGCACGGTGGCGCCCATGGCCTCGCTGTACTTGGTGCCGAGCTGGAAGATGTGGCCCACCTCGATGCCGCGCACGATGTGCAGCCGGCCACGTCCGTCCGGGCTGGGGTCGCCCTCGACCACGTTGCGCAGGTCGGCGACCTCGGGCTCGGGCAGGTCGCGGCCCCAGTTCACGCCGGTGAAGTGAAAGCCGTCCTCGTTGGCACCGCACACGAAGTCGGCCAGATGGGCAGCGCTCCGGTCGGCGATGACGGGGATGGACAGGCCGACGGGGCCCACCGAGCCGGGCGAGGCGCCGGTGGCCTCGCGCACCTGGGTATCGGTGGCGAAGGTCAGGGGCGAGCGCACGGCCGGGTGCTTCTCGGCCTTGACGGCATTGAGTTCGTGGTCACCCCGCAGCACCAGGGCCACCACGGGATGCTCGGTGCCCTCGACCAGCAGGGTCTTGGCACAGCGCTCGGGGGGCACGCCGAGGAATTCGGCCACTTCCTCGATGCTGTGCTTGCCGGGGGTTGCGACCTTCTCCATCGATTGCGAGGGCGCCGGACGCTCTCCCTCGGGGGGCAGGGCCTCGGCCAGTTCCACGTTGGCGGCGTAGTCGCTCTCGTCGGAGAAGGCGATGGCGTCCTCGCCGGAGTCCGCCAGCACGTGGAATTCGTGCGAGACGGCACCACCGATGGCGCCCGTGTCGGCCTGCACGGCGCGGAAGTCCAGACCCATGCGCGAGAAGATCCGCGAGTAGGTCTCGTGCATGAGGCGGTAGGTCTCCTCCAGGCTTTCCTGGGTGAGATGGAAGGAATAGGCGTCCTTCATCAGGAATTCGCGGGCCCGCATCACGCCGAAGCGGGGGCGGATCTCGTCGCGGAACTTGGTCTGGATCTGGTAGAAGTTGACCGGCAGCTGGCGGTAGCTCTTGAGTTCCCGCCGGGCGATGTCGGTGATCACCTCCTCGTGGGTGGGGCCCAGGCAGAATTCCCGGTCGTGCCGGTCGCGGAAGCGCAGCAGCTCGGGGCCGTACTGGGACCAGCGGCCGGACTCCTGCCAGAGCTCGGCCGGCTGGACCACCGGCATCAGCAGTTCCAGGGCGCCGGCGGCGTCCATCTCCTCGCGCACGATGCGCTCCACCTTGCGCAGCACCCGCAGGCCCAGCGGCAGCCAGTCGTAGAGGCCGGCGGCCAGCTTGCGGATCATGCCGGCGCGCAGCATGAGCCGGTGAGAGGCGATCTCGGCGTCGGCCGGCGTTTCCTTGAGGGTGGACAGCGGAAAACGGGATGTGCGCATAGGGGTGCAGCTCCTTGGCTTGAGATCAGAAGGTGCCGCCGTTCCAGCCCCAGAGGTGGCGCTCGGCGTTGCTGAATTCGATGTAGACACGGTCGGCCGGGATGCCGAGCTGGTCCTGGATCAGTTCGCAGAGGGCGGCGGACAGCTCGGAGGTGCTGCCTTCCGGCAGGCCGATGCTCTTGAGCTCGAGGTAGGCCAGTGGCGTGTCCTCGCCGGCGAAGCACATGTGCGAATTCGGGCGCAGCGTCACCATGACGTAGCGCTCCGGTTTGCCGAGCAGCTCGGCCACCCGGCGCGAGGCGTTTTTAACGATCTCTGCCCGGCGTTCGGCCGGGATCTCGGCGTTGGTCTCGATGCTGAGCAGCGGCATGGCGGTTCTCCTCCAGCAGGGCTGTTGCGTGCGGGTCAACAGGATACCAGAGGGGGAGAGTTGTCCGCGATGCTCGGCTTCGCCGAGTCGGCCATGCCCGCGGCAGGCGCAGCCTTCCGTGCTTTTTCCACTGCTCCGGAATCCACCCCCCCTCGTCCTCCCGGAAGCCCGCGCAATCCCCCACCTCGGTCATCCAGGAAGCCTGCGTACACCACACCAGTCATCCCGGAAGCCCGCGCAGCGGGCTATCCGGGATCCACCCCTTCAGTCATTCCGGACGGCGCGCAGCGCCGATCCGGAATCCAGGAAGGGGGTGAACCACGGCGGCAAGGGCAGGTGTGGTTTCTGGATTCCGGGTCTCGCTTCGCTCGCCCGGAATGACGAGAAGAAGGCGCTCGACCGGGATGCCGAAGAAAAGACGCTCGCCCGAAACGACGAGTGGCATCAGCCGCGGCCTTCTTGCTTCCAGCTTCTGACTTCTGACTTCTGTATTCTGAATTCTGTATTCTGTATTCTCGAATTATTCGCAATTCTCCTCAATGGCCTTGCGGGCCGCGGCCTTTTTGGCCTCGATCTCCTCCGGGGTGGGAAAATAGGCCACCCCGTCGGGACCGACCAGCTTCTTGCGCCCGCCCATCTCCAGATTGGCCAGATTGCGGCGGGCGATGGCGCAATTCTGCCGCCGGCGGGCAGCCTCGGCCTGCTGCGACGCTGCCTTGCGGTCGGCCTCTTCGCGCGCCCGTCCGGCCTCCTCGATCTGCCTGCGCAACTGTTCCAGCCTCGTGTCGGCCTGCTCCGGAGGTGTCGAAGGACGAGGTGCGGGCCGCATGCGCTCGTAGGGGCGGCCGGCGGGAGGGCGTTGTCCGTAGTG
>JALVEM010000233.1 GCA_027030825.1 Thiohalobacter sp. | reverse complement strand
CGCGGCTGGTCGCTGGGGGTTGCCGTGCGCGAGGTGCGCCTGTGGCCCCTGGCGCTGGGCTATCTCTGGGTGCCCGCAGGCCTGCTGGCGAAGGCCGCCTGGCTGGCCGGCGGCCTGCCCGGCCTGATCGGCATCCATGCGCTCGCCGTCGGCGCGCTCGGCAGCCTTACCCTGGTCATGATGGCGCGCACGGCGCTGCTGCGGGCCGGCCGGCGGCTGGAACGGCTGGGGGATGTCGGGGCGGGTGCCCTGCTCGTCACCCTGGCCGCGTTCGCCCGACTGGGCGCCGATTCCCCCGCGGCACCGCGCGAGTTGCTGCTGCGGCTGGCCGCCCTTGCCTGGTCGGCGGCCTTCGCGCTGTTGCTGGTGCGTCTGGCGCGTATTTCACGCGCAGGCAGGATCAGTCGGCGACCTTGAGCGCGATGGCGTCGATCCGGTGCTTCTGGAGCGCGTGGCGCACGCGATCGAGTTCGCGCAGGCTGCCGAAGGGGCCGAGCCGCACGCGGTGCCAGGTGCCTTGGGGCGTCTCGATCCGCACGATCCGGGCCTCGAATCCGAGCAGGGCGAGACGCGCCTTGAGCTCGTCGGCCTGGCGGTGGGTGCGGAAGGCGCCGGCCTGCAGCAGGTAGCGGGCCGGCTTGTTCGGCCGGGCATTGCCGCCGGGACGGCGGGCCTCGGCCGAGGCAAGCTCCTCTTCCGGCACCACGACCTCCATCTCCGGCAGCAGGTGATAGAAGTCGTAGGCGGATTCCTTCTCCGCGGGGTGCTGGCCGTGCCTGCGCTTCCCGGGTTGATCGGACGGGGTTTTCCTGCCGCCGGGTTCGAGCAGGCGTCGGAGTTCGGCGTCACCGGGCGGCGGCACGGGCTGCTGCAGCCACCAGACCAGCCCGGCGATCAGAAGTCCCGTGAGGATGCCGGCCGCCAGCCAGGGCAGGCCGCCGGCGCGGGAGGAGGTCGTGGAGCGGCGGCGTCGCTTGCGGGCCATCTCACATGCGCTCGGGAGCGGAAACGCCGAGCAGGCCGAGACCGTTGGCGATCACCTGTCGGGTGGCCTCGGCCAGCGCCAGGCGGGCGTCCCGCAGGCGTTCGTCCTCGACCAGGAACTGGTGGGCGTTGTACCAGGTGTGGAAGGCGTGGGCGAGTTCGCGCAGGTAGTGGGCGATCTGGTGGGGCTCGTGGGCGAGTGCCGCGGCCAGCACCAGCTCGGGGAAGCGCGAGAGCGCCTTCATCAAGGCCTGTTCATGGGACTCGTGGAGCAGGTAGAGGTGGCGCTCGCCACGGTCTCGATCCCAGACCAGCCCCTTCTCCGCCAGCTGGCGGAAGACGCTCGCCACCCGGGCATGGGCGTACTGGATGTAGTAGACCGGATTGTCCGCGGTCTGCGACTTCGCGAGATCCAGATCGAAGTCCAGGTGCTGTTCGGCCTTGCGCATGACATAGAAGAAACGGGCGGCGTCGTTGCCCACCTCGTGGCGCAGCTCGCGCAGGGTCACGAACTCGCCCGAACGGGTCGACATCTGCACCTTCTGGCCGCCTCGGTAGAGCACCGCGAACTGCACCAGCAGCACGTCGAGTTTCGAGGGGTCGTCGCCCAGGGCCTGGAGCGCCGCCTTCACGCGCGGCACATAGCCGTGATGGTCCGCGCCCCAGACGTCGATGACGCGCTCGTAGCCTCGCTCGAGCTTGTTCATGTGGTAGGCGATGTCGGAGGCGAAATAGGTGGTCTGGCCGTTCTCGCGCACCACCACCCGGTCCTTCTCGTCGCCGAACTCGGTGGAGCGGAACCAGAGCGCGCCGTCCTTCTCGTACAGGTGGCCCCGCTCCCGCAAGCGCCCGATGGCGCGCTGCACGGCGCCGGATTCCACCAGGGAGCGCTCCGAGAACCAGTCGTCGTAGACGACGCCGAATTCCTTCAGGTCCTGGCGGATGTTGGCGAGGATGGCGTTCAGCGCCTCGTCGAAGACCTCGCGGTAGCGGTCCGGGCCGAGCAGTTCCCGCACCCGTCCGATGAGGGCGTCGATGTGGGCCTCCTTGTCGCCCTCGGGGGCATCCGGCGGCACGCCCTCGAAGACGGTCGCGACCGGATGCCGCCAGTCCTCGCCGTGATTGCGGTGAATGGTGGCGCCGATGTCCCACACATAGTCGCCCTGATAGGCGTTGGACGGGAAGGGCACCTCTTCGCCGCACAATTCCAGGTAGCGCAGATAGACGCTCACGGCGAGGATGTCCATCTGGCGGCCGGCGTCGTTGACGTAGTACTCGCGGTGCACGCGATAGCCGACCGCCTCGAGCAGATTGGCCACCGTGGCGCCGTAGGCGGCCCCGCGGCCGTGCCCCACGTGCAGGGGCCCTGTGGGATTGGCGGAGACGAATTCCACCTGGATCGGCGCGCCCCCGCCATGGTCGCAGCGTCCGAAGTCCGGGCCGGCAGCGAGCGCCTCGCGCACGCTCTGATGCCAGGCGGCGTCGGAGAGGAAGAAGTTGACGAAGCCGGGGCCGGCGATCTCGACCTTCGCCACCAGCTCGGAGGGAGGCAGGGCGGCGACCAGGGCCTCGGCGAGCTCGCGCGGCTTGCGTCGCGCCGGTCTGGCCAGCACGAGCGCCAGGTTGGTCGCGAAATCGCCATGGGCGGGATCGCGGGTGCGCTCCACCTGCGGTTCGACCTCGAGTTCCGCGGGCACTGCACCTTCGGCGCGCAGCTGCACGAGCGCCTGTTCGAGAAGTTCCAGGAGTCGTTCCTTCATCATGCGCCCCGGGGAGATGGAAAGCCACGTATTATCCCGGCCTGCCGCGCAAGAGGGAACACCTCTCGCATGGGTCAGTAGAGTTCGACCGGATCGACGTCGAGCGACCAGCGTACCCGGCCGGCGTGGGGGAGGGTGCCCAGCCGTGGAAGCGCCTTGTCGAGCAACGCATGCAGGGCGGGTCGTTCGGAGGCCAGCAGCAGCA
>JALVEM010000232.1 GCA_027030825.1 Thiohalobacter sp. | reverse complement strand
ATTGGCCTTTTCCACTTGTCATTCCGGCCAAGCGACCCGGTGGTTACCGGGGAGCGCGAGCCGGAATCCAGAAACCCCGTCGGTCCTTGCCGCCGTGGCCGATGCTTTTCCTGGATTCCGGATCGGCGCTGCGCGCCGTCCGGAATGACATGAGGAAGGAGGTCATTCCGGGCGAGCGAAGCGAGACCCGGAATCCAAAAACCATCTCAATCCGTGCCACTCTGGCTGAACGTTTAATGACCACAATGGAAATAGCCACGGAACCACACGGAAAGCACGGAAGGTGTTATTTATACGATCATCCAGGGCGCAAGTTTTTCACGCAGGTGCGCTGGCACAGGCGTGGGCCTGTTCGTCGGGCTGTCAACGCATACGTGCACGGTACGCACCGATGCCACGCATTGCCTGTTCTCGATTGCCCGGAAAAAGTCGCATGCAAGCGTCAACGAGGTCTCACCGATGCGTCGAACAGCGAGCGCGGCCTCCAGTTCATCGCCCAGGCGGATGGGGTGGTGGTAATCCGCCTCGGCATGGACCACGGGAAGGATCAGATCCCCCTCGTTCAGCCATTGCCTGATCTCCATGCCGAGATGACGCATGAAATCCTCGAAGCATTCGTGGGCCAGCCGGAAGAGTTCCGGATAGAAGATGCGGCCGGCGGCGTCCACCGAGGCCATCCCGATCCGGATATCGCAGCGATAGGCCATGCTGTCTTCCATTCGGAAACACATTTCAGACGAACGTCACGGCTACCATTCCAGAACAGCTGACTCAAAACGCCAAGGGCACAGAGGCGCAGAGAACGCAAAGGCATTGAGTCGATGTGTTTCTCGGAATAACCACCATGGTCTCATCCACAACAGTATTGGGCAGTATAGAACATGCAATGATCTCTTTCCGTGGATTCAGTGGATTCCGTGTCCATCCCCAGCCGGTCATCACGAAAGCCCGCGCAGCACTTACACCCTCAGTCATCCCGGAAGCCCGCACATTCACTCACCCTTGGTCATCCCGGAAGCCCGCGCAGCACTTACACCCTTAGTCATCCCGGAAGCCCGCGCAGCGGGCTATCCGGGATCCAGAAAAACATTCAACCCGCGATGGCAAGGATGAACGGGGTTTCCGGATTCCGGGTCTCGCTCTGCTCGCCCGGAATGACTGAAGAACCCCCTCACGCCTCACTCCTCACTCAATTCCCGTGTGATTCCGTGGCCATCCATCCGCCCTCCACGGGTTGTCCGAAGGCTGCCGATCGCTTATAAAGCGGAGTCCGCTGACGCCAACGGAGGACTGCCATGCCACTCGTCCACATGCGCGACATGCTCCAGCACGCCCATCGCAACCGATATGCGGTCGGGGCCTTCGACCTGGTGAGCCTGGAATTCCTCGAGGCCATCATGGCCGGTGCCGAAGCCGCCCGAGCACCCGTGATCCTGAGCCTGGCCGAGTCTCATTTCGAATACTTCGACTTCGAGCTGGCCATGGCCGCCACCGTGGCTGCCGCCCGCCGCGCCAGTGTGCCGGTGGCCATCCATCTCGATCACGGCGAGCACTTCGATTCCGCCGTGCGCGGCATCAACCTCGGCTGCAACGGCGTGATGATCGACGCCTCGCACCATCCGCTGGAAGAGAACATCGCCCTCACCCGTCAGGTAGTGGAAATGGCCCATGCCTGCGGCGTGCCGGTCGAGGGCGAGCTGGGCTATGTGCCGGGCGTCGAGGGCGAGGATGCCGAGCGCCATCCCGGAGATGTGGTCTACACCTCGGTCGAGGATGCAAAGCGCTATGTGGACGAGACCGGGGTGGATTTCCTGGCCGTCTCGATCGGCACCGTGCACGGCCGCATGAAGGGGGAGCCCAAGCTCGACTTCGACCGGCTGGCCGAGATCGACGCGGCGCTCGGCATCCCGCTGGTGATCCATGGCGGCACGGGGCTCTCCGACGAACAGTTCCGCAGGCTGATCGAGCGCGGCGTCACCAAGATCAACTATTACACGGCGCTCGCCGATGCCGCCGGCCGGCGGATGCAAGACAATGCAGGAAACGACGCGCGCAGCTACACCGACTTCACGCGCGGCGTGCGCGATGCCATCCGGGAGGAAGTGGTGCGCTGCATCGAACTCTGGGGCAGCGCCGGACAGGCCGATGCCGTGCTCGATACCGCCGAGCGCTGGGAGCCGGTCGAGCACGTGATCCTCTACAACGTGGAGGGTCTGACCGATGAGGATGTCGAAGAGATGATGGCCGAAGGCCGTCGCGTGCTCTCGAAGATTCCGGGGGTGCTGCGTGTGGGCACCGGCCAGGCCGTGAAGGAAGACGCGCAATACCGTTTCTGCTGGCTGGTGACCTTCTGCCACCCGGCGGTCATCGACAGCTATCGCGACCACCCGGATCACCGGCGCTTCGCCGACGAGCGCTTCCGTCCCTACGCCGGCGGCCGCGTGAGCATCGACTACCGCATGATCGAGGACTGAATGCGCTTGAGATGGGCGCCACAGCCGGCGTGGCAGTCGGTGGCGCCGAAGCCGGGCGCGATCACCTCCCCTGCCGTGGCGCGATTGAGCTCGCACTCGGGAATCCGCGAGCGCAGCACGGCCAGCACCTCGACCGCCGGGTGCGTCGTCAGCCAGTCGATGTGCCAGCGCCTCGGCTTGTCACGCCGCAGGTGTCGGGCGATGCGCGCCTCCAGCCCCCGCCGCGCCGAGCCCGTGTAGACATAGTCACCGGCAGGCAGGCGTATCTTCCCCAGTCGTCCCGCCTCGATCTCGATCTCCCATGCCACGCGCAACAGGAGCTGATAGCTGACGGCCCCGTTCTTCATGCGTCGCATTCTACGTTACACTTTGCCCATGCCCGAGACCCGTACCGCATTCGTCACCGGCACCAGCTCCGGCCTGGGACGGGGGCTGGCAGAGGCCCTGCTCGAGGCAGGCTGGCAGGTGCATGGCTGCA
>JALVEM010000231.1 GCA_027030825.1 Thiohalobacter sp. | reverse complement strand
TGTGTTTCCCCCTCGATGTCTCCTTGTTTCGGGACGGGAAACGCGTGCGGCAGGGCAGGCAGGACACGGAAGGACGTGAACCGCTCCCCTGGGCCTTGACGCGAGACCCGGGCGCAGGACGCCCGTGCGGGCGCCACCCTCCTCAGGTATTCGGGCTCGGGGGCACTCCCCCACACCGTTGCGCGACAGCTCCGGATTCTCACCGGATTCCCCTGGGTGGAACCACAAAATCTTGTGGTTCTCTAGAAGGGCAGGCTCAATATAGGCGGATTGATTCCCGGGTGCAAGGGGGAATTGCCTGCACCCTGCCGCCTGGTCATTCCGGACGGTACGCAGCACCGATCCGGAATCCGGGAAGGATCCAGGCCACGGCGGCAGGGAACGACGTGGTTTTCGGATTCCGGTTCATGCTCCCCCGGCTCAAGGCCGGGCTCGCCTGGAATGGCCGAGAGAAGGTCGCCCGATTGACGACTGCGGGAATCACGGATCGCTTCGCTGGCGCGCACGTTCGACGAAGTCGCGGATCCAGGGCAGCTCGGCGTCGGCGCGGCGCACGGCGGCGTGCATGGTACCGTGCAGCCCGCGGCGACCCAATGGGCGGGCCGCGAGACGTCCTTCCCGGAGCCCCTCCTCGAGCACCCAGTCCGGCAGCACGGCCACCCCGCGCCGGCCGGCGACGAGCTGGAGGATGACGGCGGTGAGCTCGCAGTGGCGTACCGCGGCCGGTGCGACGCCCGCCGGCTGCAGGAAACGACTGAAAACATCCAGCCGCTCGGGTGGCACCGGGTAGGTGATGAGCGTTTCCTCGGCAAGATGATGCGGCTGGATGCGCTTGAGGCGGGTCAGGGGATGGTCCGGCGAGAGCGCCAGCAGGGCCTGGTAGTCGAACAGGGGCAGGAAGGCCAGCGAGCGGTGGTCCGTCGGGTCGGAGGTGATGACCAGGTCCACTTCACCCGAGATCAGATCGGGCAGCGCCTCGAAACGACCCTGGCGGATGTCGACCTCCAGCTCCGGCCAGCGGTCGCGGAACCCCTCGAGCAGCGGCAGCAGCCAGTCGTAGCAGGCATGGCATTCCAGGGTGAGATGGAACCGCACCGGCGCAGGAGCCTCGCGCAGCCTGCGGTCGGCCGCCTCCACCTTCGGCAGCACTTCGTGCGCGAGCGCGAGCAGGGCCTCGCCGGCGGGCGTCAGTCGCAACGGGCGGGTGCCGCGCCGCACCAGCGGCTGGTCATAGTGGTGTTCGAGTGCCCGCAGTTGATGCGAAAGCGCCGACTGGGTCAGATGCAGGCGGCGGGCTGCCGCGGCCAGGCTGCCGGTCTCTTCCAGGGCGAGCAGGGTGCGCAGGTGCCGCAGTTCCAGAAACATGAATCAGATTCAACTCGAACATGAAAAAACATCGTTTGATTCAAGCATGGCCCGGGGCTAGCCTGCAAGCGTTGCAGGATTCCCGAGGAGAGATGGCGATGCAGGCACACAATCTGGGCTTCCCGCGCATCGGTGCGCGGCGGGAGCTGAAGTTCGCGCTGGAGCGTTACTGGCGCGGCGAGATCGACCGCGAGGCGCTGGAGGCCGAGGGCCGGGCCCTGCGCACGGCGAACTGGAAGCGGCAGCAGGCCGCCGGGCTGGACCGGATCCCGGTGGGCGACTTTTCATTCTACGACCAGGTGCTGGACCACTCAGCGATGTTCGGCGTGGTGCCCGAGCGCTTCGGCTGGGACGAGGGCGAGGTGGATCTGGACCTGTACTTCCGCATGGCGCGGGGGCGGGCACCGAGTGGTGCGCCGGCCGCGGCCTGCGAGATGACCAAGTGGTTCGACACCAACTACCACTATCTGGTGCCCGAGGTCGTCAGGGGGCAGCGTTTTGCACTGTCCTCGCGGCGGCTGTTCGACGAGGTGGCCGAGGCGGCGGCGCTCGGCATTCCGTTCAAGCCGGTGCTCATCGGGCCGCTCACCTGGCTGTGGCTGGCCAAGACCCGCGGCGAACCCTTCGACCGGCTCGAGCTGCTGGACGACCTGCTGGCGGTGTACGGCGAGGTGCTGGACGAGCTGGCCCGGCTCGGCGCCGAGTGGGTGCAGATCGACGAGCCGGCGCTGGTGCTCGATCTGCCGCCGGCCTGGAAGCAGGCATACGAGTCGGCCTACAACCGCCTGCAGTCGGCCCCGGTCAAGCTGATGCTCACCACCTATTTCGGTGCCCTGGAGGACAATCTGGGGCTGGCGCTCTCGCTGCCCACGGCCGGCATCCACATCGATCTGGTTCGGGCACCGGGCCAGCTCGACGCGGTACTCGACCGGCTGCCGCCCTACAAGGAACTCTCGCTGGGTCTGGTGGACGGGCGCAATGTATGGCGCAGCGATCTGGATGCCGCGCTTGCCGTGCTGGAGCATGCCGTGGAGCGCATCGGCGCCGAGCGGCTGTGGGTGGGGCCTTCCTGTTCGCTGCTGCATGTGCCGGTGGATCTGGCGCCGGAACAGGCGCTGGACGAGGAGCTGCGTTCCTGGCTCGCGTTCGCGGTGCAGAAGCTCGACGAGATCGGCCTGCTGCGCCGTGCCCTGGTCGAGGGCCGCGAGGCCGTGGCCGAGGCGCTGGAGGCGGCGCGGGCAGCGCTCGCGTCCCGCCGCAACTCGCCGAGGATCCATCGCCCGGAGGTGGCGGAACGGCTGGATGGCATCGACGAGACCATGCTCTCGCGCCGGCATCCCTATCCCGAGCGGCGGCCCCTGCAGCGTGCGCGGCTGGATCTGCCGCTGTTTCCCACCACCACCATCGGCTCCTTCCCGCAGACGGCCGAGATCCGTCAGGCGCGCCGCGATTTTCGGGAAGGACGGCTCGCCGAGGCGGACTATCGTGCGCGCATGCACGAGGAGATCGCCCATGTGGTGCGCAAACAGGAGGAATACGGGCTCGACATGCTGGTACACGGCGAGCCCGAGCGCAACGACATGGTGGAATACTTC
>JALVEM010000230.1 GCA_027030825.1 Thiohalobacter sp. | reverse complement strand
GGGCTATGCGCCGGAACTCTTCGCGGCCTTTTTCACCGGTAAGGCGCCTTTTCCGGCCTACGCCACCACCTTCTTCCTCACCGCAACCACCTACGTCATGGCCGGGCTGGCGCGCGAGCAGGTCTGCACCTACATGTGCCCCTACGCCCGTTTCCAGGGGGCCATGTTCGACCGCGACACCCTGATCGTGGCCTATGATCGCAAGCGAGGCGAAGGCGAGAAGGGGCGCCACAAGGTCACGCGCGATCTCAGGACCCGCGAGCAGCGCCAGGCCGCCGGTGTCGGTGACTGCATCGATTGCGGCTACTGCGTACAGGTCTGTCCCACTGGCATCGACATCCGCAACGGACTCCAGTATCAGTGCATCACCTGCGCGCTGTGCATCGATGCCTGCGACAACATCATGGATCAGCTCGGCTGGCCGAGAGGACTGATCCGCTACACGTCCGAAACCGCCCTCGAGGGCGGGAAGGTGCGTATCCTCAAGCCGAAGACGATAGGCTACGGCTTGTTCCTGCTGCTCGGCGTTGCTGCCCTGGTCTGGTCCATCCGCACCGCGAGCGACATCGACATGGCCGTGCGCCAGGTGCGCCAGCCGCTCTTCGTCACGCTCTCGGACGGACGCATCCAGAACAGCTACGAGATCAAGCTCAACAACAAGAGTGATCGTCGTCTGCAAATCGCGCTCGCTCTGGAAGGACTGCCCGGCGCCGAGCTCACGCTGTCCGGGCATCTCGACAGGCTCGTGCTCGGCCCGGAAGAGCGCCTGCGGCTGCTGGTGCGTGTACGCATGCCGCCTCAGCCGGGGGTACGGCGCATGGAGGGACGACTCGTGGTCCGCTTCCCGGACGAGCCGGACCATCCGCCCATCAGCGAGCCCATCGTGTTCGTCTTTCCGCGCTGACCATGGATCTTGTACTGTCTCTTGCCATCGGTGTCCTGCTCGAAGTGGTGGTCTTTTTCGCCCTGCGGGCACTGTTCGGCTTTGGCGCCAAACCCGCGGCGCTGCTCGTGGCACTGCTGGCGCTGGCCGTGTATGTGCCCTATGCCATCCTGAACTGGCCGGGCGGCGACGTCTTCGCCATCCATCTCGCCATCTATCTGGTGAGTGCCTATGCGCTGGGGCTGATCCTCGGTCATCGTGAGGCGCGTGAAGCCGCCGAGGGCAGGATCCAGGGCTGGTTCCACTGGGGGCCGGCAGCGATCCTGGCCTTTTTCACCGTGATCGTGCTGTTCGACGCCGTGCTCGTGGTCGTGGCCAGTCGTGGCGTGCCCGAGCCTCTGATCGAGTTCTTCTTCGACGATGTCGGCCACCGCCCCGGCGTCAGCTCGAAATTCACGGGCGTGGTCGAGGACGACTATCAGGCCAAGCAGGAGCATTACAACCGCTTCCTCGAACAGCGGCGCCTGCAGACCATGCGCGGCTGGCAGATTCGCAAGGGCTGGGTGGGCGAGGCCGTCGTCGGCCGGCCGGCCATGTTTCGCATCGAAGTGCGGGATGCCCACGGCAGACCCGTCGAAAAGGCCACCGTGAAAGGCCGTTTCTTCCGCTTCAGCGGACCGGAGCACGACACGCCTTTCGTCATGCAGGAAGTCGCGCCCGGACGCTACGAGGCGAGCATAACCCTCGACCTTCCCGGGCGCTGGAACCTCGACCTCGTCATCCGGCGCGGCGACGACCGGCACGAGATCAAGGCCTCTACAAGCGTTCGGAAGGAGTAAATCGGGTTCGGAATTCAGAATCCAGAATCCAGAAGCAAGAAGCTGGAAGGGGTTGCGGCTGACACGGGCGCGATCGACTCGGCGAAGCCGAGCATCGCAGGGACGCCGGCGGCAAAGCGAGGGTTGTTCGAGCCGCAGGCGAGTTCCCGAGCGCGCCGGCGGACCGAGACGCGCAGGGCACCCGCAGGGCGAGCCGCCGGAGGCCGCGACCGGGGCAGGCGCAGCATGGAAGAGAAGCTGGAAGTGAGGAGTGAGGAGTTCTTTCGTCATTCCGGACGGTGCGCAGCACCGATCCGGAATCCAGGAAAACGAAAGCCACAAACGCATGAACAGGCGTGGTTTCTGGATTCCGGGTCTCGCCTGCGGCTCGCCCGGAATGACGGAAAGAAGAGACCGCTCGCCCGGAATGACCCGCCTCCCTGTCATCCCGGAAGCCCGCGTACTTCCACCTCACCTCAAGTCATCCCGGAAGCCCGCGTACCTCCACCCCACCTCAAGTCATCCCGGAAGCTCGCGTACCTCCACCTCACCTCAAGTCATCCCGGAAGCCCGCGTACCTCCACCTCACCTCAAGTCATCCCGGAAGCCCGCGTAGCGGGCTATCCGGGATCCAGAAAAAGACTCGGCCTTGGCGGCAATGATCAGCGTGCTCTCTGGATTCCGGCTCGCGTTCCCCCGGCTCAATGCCGGGGTCACTTGGCCGGAATGACGGAAACTCCTTACTCCTCACCCCTCACTTGATTTTCGTGGATTTCGTGGCGGAAATCCCCATTCCGAGTTTTCCGTGTGTTTCCGTGGCTATAAAATGCCCCAATGACCGAACCCGCCCGTCAGGCTTCTCCCGAGGAATGTTTCCACTGCGGCCAACCGGTGCCGAAAGGCGCCGACTATCGCGTGGAGATCGACGGTGAATCCCGCGCCATGTGTTGTCCCGGCTGCCAGGCCGTGGCGAAGAGCATTGTGGCGGCCGGGCTCACCGAGTTCTACCGCTACCGCACCGCCCCGGCCCGCACACCGACCGAGCAGGTGCCTGACTTCCTGCGCCGGGCCGAGGTGTTCGACCAGCCCGCCCTGCAGCAGACCTTCGTCAAGGTGGACGAGGGCAACGTCCGCGAGGCCGCGCTCATCCTCGAGGGCATCACCTGCGCCGCCTGCGTCTGGCTCAACGAGCGCCATGTCGGCAGCCTGCCCGGCGTGCTGGAATTCAGCGTCAACTACTCCACCCATCGGGCACACGTGAAGTGGGACGATG
>JALVEM010000229.1 GCA_027030825.1 Thiohalobacter sp. | reverse complement strand
AGCAACAGGGCCAGCGTCAGCCCGAGCATCATCGGGTAGTCGCGCGAGAGCACGGCGGGCTCGACTGGCACGACGGCGAACAGGCCCGGGATGCCCAGCACCCCCAGCAGGTTGAACAGGTTGGAACCGATGACATTGCCGAGCGCAATGTCGGGTTCACCCTTCAGCGCACTCATCACCGAGGCGGCCAGTTCCGGCAGGCTGGTGCCCAGAGCCACGATGGTCAAGCCGATGACGAGGTCCGAGACGCCGAAGAACTGCGCCAGTTGCACCGCGCCCCAGACCAGGATGCGGGAACTGACAAGCAGGACCAGCAGACCCGCCAGCAGCCAGCCCAGCGCCACCGGCGTGGACATGCCGACGGGAATCTCCTCGGTGAATTCGTCGATGAGCGGGTCGTGGTTGCGCGCTCGGCTGTTCATGCCGAGATGCACCATCCAGAGGACGAGCAGCACGATGCCGCCGAGCAGCAGCAGCCCGTCCCCTTGGCCCAGTTCGCCGTCCGAGAGCAGCCACCAGGAGAGGGCCATGACGGCGAGCAGCAGCGGCATTTCCCGCCGCAGGGTGATCGAGGAGACCGTCAGCGGCGCGACCAGCGCCGTGGTGCCCAGGATCAGGCCGATGTTGGTGATGTTGGAGCCGATGGCGTTGCCGATGGCCAGCCCCGGATTGCCCTGCCAGGCGGCCACCCCGGAGACCAGCATCTCGGGCGCGGAGGTACCGAACCCGACGATGGTCAGCCCGATGATCAGCGGGCTGACGCCCAGGTTTCGTGCCGTGGCCGCGGCGCCGGTGACGAAGCGGTCGGCGCCCCAGACCAGCAGGGTGAAGCCGGCGACCACGGCGAGGATCGGCAGCAGCAGGTTCATCAGCGGGCTTCGGTGCGCACGGCGCCGCAACGGGCGCAGCGGTAGCGGGTCACGAGCCGGCCGGACTTGACGTCGAAAGGCGTGCCTTCCACCACCCACTTGTGAAAGCCGCGCCGGCACAGGGTCTTGCCCCGGTGCTTCTGCGAAGGGCGTGGCCGGCGGAAGGGTACGATCTTGTCCGACATGTGCCTGAACTCCTCTGTCGGGCGGTTGAAAGACCGTTACCTTCAACGCCCTGTCGATGGCGGCAGGCATGATAGCACTCCGGCGGCGACAGGCGCAGGCACCCCGATCCGTTGTACCGCTGCAACAGCCGGCAGGGCACTGAAGCTTTCCCGCCACCTGCCGCTACCATTCACCGGAGTTTGTCCTTACCATGTGGACCCGGGCGTGGCGGACATGCAACAGCAGGGCGGCGTCCCGGCCGGGATTCGGAAGTACGGTGGAACAGCCAGGGAGGGGACACTTGAGCTTGCATTCCGTGCAGGGGGGCAGCGGCGATCCGGCGAAGGAAGACGTCCTGGTCCGGATTCGCGGACTCCGCTTCGCCCGTGGCGAGCGCTGGATCTTCGACGGCATCGATCTCGACATCCCCCGCGGCAAGGTCACGGCCATCATGGGGCCGTCCGGCACCGGCAAGACCACGCTGCTGCGGCTCATCGGGGGGCAACTGAGCCCCGACGAGGGCAGCATCCAGGTCGATGGTCTGGAGGTACCGGCGCTCTCCCGGCGCGAACTCTACGCGCTCCGCAAGCGGCTCGGCATGCTGTTCCAGAGCGGGGCGCTGCTGACCGACCTCAGCGTCTATGACAACGTCGCCTTCCCGTTGCGGGAACACACCGACCTCCCGGAAAGCATGATCCGCAACCTGGTGCTCATGAAGCTGCAGGCCGTGGGGCTTCGCGGCGCGCGCGATCTGATGCCGAGCCAGCTCTCCGGCGGCATGGCCCGCCGTGTCGCGCTGGCGCGCGCCATCGCGCTCGATCCCATGATGGTCATGTACGACGAGCCCTTCACGGGCCAGGACCCGATCTCCATGGGGGTGCTGGTGCAGCTCATCCGCCTGCTCAACGACGCCCTTTCGCTGACCAGCATCATCGTCTCCCACGACGTGCAGGAGACGGCGGCGATCGCGGATTACATCTACGTCATCTCCGAGGGCCGGGTGGTCGAGCACGGCACGCCGGAGGCGATCATGAACTCCGAATCGCCCTGGGTGCGGCAGTTCATGCACGGCCTGCCGGACGGTCCCGTACCGTTCCATTATCCGGCGCCGCCCTATCTCGACGATCTGCTGGCGGAGGAGGCCGGGTGATCGGGGCGTTGCGTCGTCTGGGACGCGTCGGCCTGGCCTTCTTCGAGCGCCTGGGCCGCGGCCATCTGTTCCTGCTGGCGGTGCTTGGCGGGTTGCCGGGCGTGATCGCGCGGCCCCGGCTCGTCGTCCAGCAGATCCACGCCACCGGCGTGCTGTCGCTGCTGATCATCGTAGTCTCGGGTCTGTTCGTCGGCATGGTGCTGGGCCTGCAGGGCTACAACACCCTGGTCGATTTCGGCGCCGAGGAATCGCTGGGCGTCATGGTGGCCCTGTCGCTGGTGCGCGAGCTCGGGCCCGTGGTTGCGGCGCTGCTGTTCGCCGGTCGCGCAGGCTCCGCGCTCACCGCCGAGATCGGGCTCATGAAGGCGACCGAGCAGCTCTCGGGCATGGAAATGATGGCGGTCGATCCGGTGCGCCGGGTGGTGGCGCCGCGGTTTCTGGGCGGGTTCCTCGCCATGCCGCTGCTGGCCGCGATCTTCAGCGCCGTGGGCGTGCTGGGTGGATTCTTCGTCGGCGTCGGCCTGTTGGGCGTCGACGACGGGGCCTTCTGGTCGCAGATGCAGGCCAAGGTGGATCTTCACGACGACATCGCCAACGGCGTGATCAAGAGCATCGTGTTCGGTTTCGTGGTGACCTGGATCGCGGTGTTCGAGGGACATGATGCGGAACCCACCTCGGAAGGGGTGAGCCGGGCCACCACGCGCACCGTGGTGCATGCCTCGCTCGCCGTCCTGGGACTGGATTTCGTGCTGACGGCTCTGATGTTCGGAGACTAGAATGAAACAGACGAG
>JALVEM010000228.1 GCA_027030825.1 Thiohalobacter sp. | reverse complement strand
TGTATCTGGCGCCCACGCGGGTGAACCTGCAGATGACCGAGGAACGCTGGCCGGAGATCCGTTTCCTGGCCACCCGGGAACACTGATGGCCAGCCGGTATGTCCATACCGATGGCTGCGGCGAGTTTGCTATCATCTGCGCTTTCCGATGACAGTCATGGACCGAATGCGATGACGGCTGACGAAATCCGAGAGAGAATCGAACAGGCCCTGCCCGGCGCCCGGGTGGAAGTGAGCGGCGACGGGGACCATTTCGAGGCCACCGTGGTGAGCGAGCGCTTCGAGGGCATGACCCCGGTCAAGCGCCATCAGGCCGTCTATGCCGCGCTGGGGGATGCCTTCTCCGGCGCCATCCATGCGCTCTCGCTCAGGACCCTGACGCCCGCCGAGGCCGAAGGCTGAGCCGGTCGTGGATCGTCTGATCATCCGGGGCGGCGTGCCGCTCGACGGCGAGATCCGCATCTCCGGCGCCAAGAACGCCGTGCTCCCCATCCTGGCGGCGACCCTGCTGGCGGACACGCCCATGACGGTGGGCAACGTCCCGCACCTGCAGGACGTGACGACCACCATGGAACTGCTCGGCCAGATGGGCGTTTCCCTGGTGGTCGACGAGAAGATGAACATCGAGGTCGATCCGCGCACCATCCGGCACTTCCGCGCGCCCTACGAGCTGGTCAAGACCATGCGGGCCTCCATCCTGGTGCTGGGGCCTCTGCTGGCGCGCTTCGGGCAGGCCGAGGTCTCGCTGCCCGGCGGCTGCGCCATCGGTTCGCGGCCGGTCAATCTGCATCTCAAGGGGCTGGAGGCGCTGGGCGCGGAGATCACGGTGGAGGGCGGTTACATCCGCGCCCGAGCCGATCGTCTGCAGGGCACGCGCATCGTGCTGGACCTGGTCACGGTGACGGGCACCGAGAACCTGATGATGGCCGCCACCCTGGCGGAAGGCGAGACGATCATCGAGAACGCCGCCCGGGAGCCCGAAGTGGTGGATCTCGCCAACTGTCTCAATCGGATGGGGGCGAGGATCGAGGGCGCCGGCACCGACACCCTGCATATTCAAGGGGTCGAGAGCCTGCACGGCACCCATTACCGGGTGCTGCCGGACCGCATCGAGACCGGTACCTATCTGGTGGCGGGCGCCATCACCCGGGGCCGGGTCAAGGTGAAGGACACCCGGCCGGATACCCTGGATGCCACGCTCCAGGCACTGCGCGAGGCCGGGGCGGAGATCACCGTGGGCGAGGACTGGATCGAGCTGGACATGCGCGGGCAGCGCCCGCAGGCAGTTTCGGTGCGTACGGCGCCCTATCCGGCCTTCCCGACCGACATGCAGGCGCAGTTCACGGCGCTCAATGCCGTGGCCGAGGGCACCGGGACCATCACCGAGACCGTGTTCGAGAACCGGTTCATGCATGTGCTCGAGATGCAGCGCATGGGTGCGGACGTGGTGGTGCAGGGCAACACGGCCATCACCCGGGGTGTCGAGCGCCTGACCGGCGCGCCCGTGATGGCCACCGATCTGCGTGCCTCGGCCTCCCTGGTGCTGGCCGGCCTGGTCGCCGAGGGCGACACCCAGGTGGATCGCATCTACCATATCGACCGCGGCTACGAGTGCATCGAGGAGAAGCTGGCCCAGCTCGGCGCGCGCATCCATCGGGTGCCGGCGTGATGTCGCGGCAGCCGATCGGGACCGCTCTGTCGGGAGCTTCTGCAGGCCGACTCGCGGAGGCCTCCCGGCCGGAGGGAGAAAGACGACCCGCCGGAGCGAAGCGACTCGGGTCGTCCCCGCAGGCCGGGAGAGAAAGCCGCAGCGTCGGAGGCCTGCAGAAGCTCCCGACAGAGGGCCACGGTTGATCGTGCAAGGTGTGTTTGCAGGACCTGAACCATGAATGACGACACCCTGACCATTGCCGTCTCCAAGGGCCGCATCCTGAAGGAAGCGGCGCCCCTGCTGGCGCATGCCGGCATCGAGCTGCGCGACGATCCCGACACCACCCGCAAGCTGATCCTGGACACCAGCGAGCCGGACGTGAAGGTGGTGATCATTCGCGCCACCGACGTGCCCACCTATGTCCAGTACGGTGCCGCCGACGTGGGCGTGGCCGGCAAGGACGTGCTCATGGAGCACGGAGGCGAGGGCCTGTACGAGCCGCTGGATCTGGGCATCGCCCGTTGCCGGCTGATGGTGGCCGGGCGGCCCGGTGCCGTGCCCGGGCATCGGCGCCTGCGCGTGGCGACCAAGTACATCGAGAGCACGCGGCGCTACTATGCCGACCAGGGCCGCCAGGTGGAGCTCATCAAGCTCTACGGCTCCATGGAACTGGCGCCGCTGGTAGGGCTGGCCGATCTCATCGTCGATCTGGTGGACACCGGCAACACCCTGCGCGCCAACGGCCTGGAACCGCTGGAGCACATCGCCGACATCAGCTCCCGCCTGATCGTGAACAAGGCCGCCATGAAGATGAAGCACGACCGCATCACGGATTTCATCACCCGCCTGCGCGAGGCGGTCAAGGCTCGGGAGGCCGCATGAGCATCGAGATCCGCCGACTCTCCACCAGCGCCCCGGATTTCTGGTCGGCGCTGGACAACCTGCTCGCCTGGGAAGGCGTCTCCGATGCCGAGGTGACGGCGCGCGTGCGCGAGATCCTCCAGGCGGTACGCCGGCGCGGCGATGCCGCCGTGGTCGAATACACCAACCGTTTCGACCGCCGCGATGCCAGCGAGATGCGCGAGCTGGAAATTGCGCCGCAGCGGCTCGACGAGGCGCTCGAGTCCATCCCGGCGGCCCAGCGCGAGGCGCTCGAGTTCGCCGCCGACCGCATCCGGCGCTATGCCGAACGACAGAAGCTCGAATCCTGGTCCTATACCGAAGCGGACGGCACCCTGCTCGGCCAGCAGGTCACCCCGCTCGATCGCGTCGGGCTCTATGTGCCGGGCGGCAAGGCGGCCTATCCGTCCTCGGTGCTGATGAACGCCG
>JALVEM010000227.1 GCA_027030825.1 Thiohalobacter sp. | reverse complement strand
GGCATTCCGGATCGCCAGCGAGGCCGGCACCGTCGGCACCCTGCTCAACCGCCTGTTCCAGAACGCCTTCTCCGTGGCCAAGCAGGTGCGTACCGACACCGCCATCGGGGCCAGCGCGGTGTCCGTTGCCTTCGCCGCGGTCAGCCTGGCCCGCCAGATCTTCGGAGACCTGTCGGAACAGACGGCCCTGCTGGTCGGTGCCGGCGAGACCATCGAGCTGGCCGCCAGGCACCTGCACGAACAGGGCACCGGCCGGATGGTGATCGCCAACCGGACGGTCGAGCGCGCCCATGCGCTGGCCACGGAATTCAACGCCTACGCCATCGCGCTCGACGAGATTCCGGGACACCTGGCGGAGGCGGACATCCTCATCACCTCCACGGCCAGCCCGGAACCCCTGATCCACCGCGACATGGTCGCCGCCGCCCTCGCCCGCCGTCGGCACCGGCCGATGTTCCTGGTCGACATCGCGGTTCCCCGCGACATCGCCCCGGATGTCGCGGAACTCGAGGACGTCTACCTCTATACGGTGGACGACCTGCGCGACGTGATCGAGGAGAACCTGCGCTCCCGGCGCGAGGCCGCGCGGCAGGCGGAGGAGATCATCGACGTCCGCTGCCTGCACTTCCTCGGCTGGATGCGGTCGCTCGACGCCGTGGACCTGATACGCAGCTATCGCGGGCGTGCCGAGGCCCTGCGCGACGAAGTGCTGCAGAAGGCCCGCCAGCGCCTGGAGAAGGGCGAGCCGCCGGCCAGAGTGCTTGAATTTCTGGCCCACACCCTCACCAACAAGCTGACACACGCACCCAGCAGCGCACTGCGCGAAGCCGGCAGCGAGGGGCGGTCCGAATTCCTCGAGGCGGCCCGCGTGCTGCTGGGGCTGCAGGACGAAGCACCCAGGTGACACCGGCCATCAGAAACAGACTGGAACGACTCGTCGAGCGTCACGAGGAACTCGCACGGCTGCTCGCCGATCCCGAAGTGCTGGGCGACGCGGAGCGCTACCGTGCGCTCTCCACGGAATACGCCCAGCTCGAGCCGCTGGCGACGACCTGGCAGGCCTGGCGCCGTGCGCACGCCGATGCCGAGGCCGCCCGGGAAATGCTGGACGACCCCGAGCTGGCCGACATGGCCAGGGAGGAACTCAGGGACGCCGAACGGCGCATCGCTTCGCTGGAACAGGAACTCCAGCAGCATCTGGTGCAGAAGGATCCGCTCGACGAGCGCAACATCTTTCTCGAGATCCGCGCGGGCACGGGCGGAGACGAGGCCGCCCTGTTCGCCGGCGACCTCTTTCGCATGTATGCCCGCTACGCCGAACGGCGCGGCTGGAAGATCGAAATCCTGAGCGCCAGCGAGGGCGAACACGGAGGCTATCGCGAGATCATCGCCCGCGTGATCGGCAAGGGCGCCTGGTCGCGGCTCAAGTTCGAGTCCGGCGCGCACCGCGTCCAGCGGGTCCCGGAGACCGAGTCGCAGGGACGCATCCACACTTCGGCCGCCACCGTGGCGATACTCCCCGAGGTCGAGGCCGTGGAGTCCGTCGACATCGACCCTTCCGACCTGCGCATCGACACCTTCCGCGCCTCCGGCGCCGGGGGCCAGCACGTGAACAAGACCGATTCCGCCGTGCGCATCACCCATCTGCCCACCGGCATCGTGGTGGAATGCCAGGACGAACGTTCCCAGCACAAGAACCGCGCCCGGGCCATGGCGCTGCTCGCGGCGCGCCTGCTCGATCGCGAGCGGCGGGCACGGGAAGCGGAACAGGCCGCCACGCGGCGCAGCCTGGTGGGGAGCGGCGACCGCTCCGAGCGTATTCGCACCTACAACTTCCCCCAGGGCCGGGTCACGGACCACCGGATCAACCTCACGCTCTACCGGCTGGAAGACATCCTGGAAGGCGACCTCGACCAGCTCATCGAGCCCCTGCTCGCGGAAGACCGCGCGGAACGACTCGCCGCCCTGCAGCAATGAGCCCCACCATTCGCGAAACCCTGGCCGAGGCGGAACGCCGGGTGCCGCGACTCGAGGCCGAGCTGCTGCTCGCCCACGCCCTCGCTTGCGAACGCAGCCACCTGCTGGCCTGGCCGGAGAATCGGCTGAAGGATGCCGAGCTGGCGCGATTCCAGGCGCTGCTCGCCGAGCGCGTGCGCGGCGTGCCGGTGGCCTATCTCCTCGGCCGCCGGGAATTCTGGTCGCTCGAGCTGGAAGTCTCGCCGGCCACGCTGGTGCCGCGCCCGGAGACCGAGACCCTCGTCGAACGGGCGCTGGCACGCATCCCCGCAGACCGCCCGTGCCGGGTGCTCGATGCCGGCACGGGTTCGGGGGCCATCGCACTGGCGATCGCCAGCGAACGCCCGCGGGCGCAGATCTTCGCGCTCGACCGCAGCCGCGAAGCGCTGGCCGTCGCCGCCCGCAATCGTGACCGCCTGGGCCTTCACAATCTCGCGCTGATCCAGGGCGACTGGCTGGCCGCCATCGCCCCGGATTCGCTGGACCTGCTGGTGGCCAATCCGCCCTACGTGGCCGAAAGCGACCCCCATCTGCAGCAGGGCGACCTGCCCCATGAACCCCGTGCCGCCCTGGTCGCCGGTCCCGACGGCCTGGATGCGCTGCGGGTCCTGCTGCCGCAGGCCGCATCGCGGCTGCGCCCGGGGAGCCATGTCCTGATCGAGCACGGCCACGACCAGGCGGAGAACGCCGCGCGCCTCGCCCGCCGGGCAGGCCTCGGAGACATTCGGCTGCATCGGGATCCGGCCGGCCTGCCCCGTGTGCTGGAGGCCCGGCGGCCATCGTGACCGGTCCCGGCCGATTCAGAATGACAGCATATGGCTCTGCACTTATAAACCCTACCGAATGCTTGCATATCCCCCCGCGCGCGTTACGATGGAAGTCATGGACGAGATGCTCGAGGACGTCATCAAGCACCGGGAGATCTGCTTCCGGGGCCCGCACGCGGAAGGTCGGCAGGCGCAGGCGGCTGCACTCGTTCTGAGCGACGTGCTGGGCGTGACCCAGGTGCGGCCCTTGGATGCCGACCGGCTGGCCGTCAGCTACGACATCCGCCAGGTCAATCTCGAGGCGCTGGAAAACCTGCTCGCGGAGATGGGCTTCCATCTGGACAACAGCCTGATGACCAAGATGCGGCGCGCGCTCTGGTATTATTGCGACAGCTGCCAGCAGGCCCGGCTCGGCTGCAGCCGCGGCAGTCGCAACTGCACCCAGGCCGTGTTCGTGAACACCTACCGCCAGCGGCCGCACGGCTGCCGGGATCCGCGGCCGGAACACTGGCGCAAGTATCTCTGACCGTCGGCCAGCAGACCGGGGCGTACGCCCGGCGCGCCGTTTCCGATCCATCCGCCCGCCATGACCGATCATCCCCGCCACGAGCTCGACGACGAACGGCTGCTGCGCTACAGCCGCCAGATCATGCTGCCCGAGTTCGGCGTCGAGGCGCAGGAACGGCTCCTCGCCTCCACCGCCCTCATCGTCGGCATGGGGGGGCTGGGTTCGCCCGCGGCCCTGTATCTGGCCGCTGCAGGTGTCGGCCGTCTCGTTCTCGCCGACCCCGACCGGGTCGAGCTTTCCAATCTGCAGCGCCAGATACTCCATGGCATGGACGATGCCGGCCGGCCCAAGGTGGATTCGGCGCGGGACCGGCTGGCCGCTCTCAATCCCGACGTGCACATCGACATCCTGCCGGTGGCCCTGGAAGGCAAGGCGCTCGAGGACGCCGTGCGCGAGGCCGACGTGGTCCTCGACTGCAGCGACAACTTCCGGACCCGCTTCGAAGTCAACCGGGCCTGCCTGGCACGGAAAAGGCCGCTGGTCTCCGGTGCAGCGATCCGCTTCGAGGGGCAGCTCGCCGTCTTCGATCCCCGCGATCCCGAGAGCCCCTGCTACCGCTGCCTCTACCGCGAACAGGGCGAGGCAGAGGAGACCTGCGCCGAGAACGGCATCCTCTCGCCCGTGGTGGGCGTCATCGGCAGCCTCCAGGCCCTCGAGGCCCTGCGCCTGCTGGCGGGGCTGGGCACCCCGGCCGCCGGCCGCCTGCTGGTCTTCGACGGCCTGCATCTCGAGCTGCGGATGCTGCGGCTGCCGCGCGACCCCGAATGCCCGGCCTGTGGCGAATCCTGACACGCTCTGTCTCAAGCAACCGCCTCCGTGGCCGATAAGGGAAGACAACAACAATATCTTTTCGAGTTGCCAGGGGGTACGCCATGCAGCCGGTGGAACTGCGATCGTGCATCGACACCGAGATTCCCACCGTTTCCGTCAACTCACCGGCCCGTGACGTCGTCCACAGGATGGAGCAGGCCAGGGCCTCGGCCGTCGTCGTCACCGACGCGGATCGCCGCCCCGTGGGCATCATCACCGAACGGGACGTGCTCTGCATGCATGCCGCCCTGCTGCGCGGCGAGCCCGTCTCCGGCTGGTGCGCGCGCGAACTGATGACCCCGCAGCCCGTCACCCTGCCGATCGACGAAACCCTCTACTCCGCACTCGTGATCAGCCAGAACCACCGTATTCGGCACCTCCCCGTGGTGGACGGGGACGGCCGCCTCGCGGGCATGGTCACCCACCCCATGCTCATCAATGCGCATCTGCGGCTGATCGACGAACAGGCCGAACGTCTCCGGCGTGCCGTCGCCGAGGAGACCGAGAGCCTGTCCCGAACCAACCGGGAGCTGCTGACGCTCTCGCTCACCGATGCCATGCTGGGCATCGGCAATCGACGCGCCATGGAGGCCGACCTGCGCCATACCCTCACCATGGCGCAGGCCCACGGCAAGGCGCTCACTGCCATGCTCATCGATGTGGACCACTTCAAGCGCTACAACGACCACTACGGCCATCTCGCAGGCGACGAGGCCCTGCGGCAGGTGGTGGCGCGGATACAGAAGGTCATCCGCAATGCGGACCGGCTCTATCGCTACGGGGGCGAGGAGTTCCTGCTCATGCTGCCCGGCTGCGACGGCAGCCAGGCCGTCGAAGTGGGCAAACGCATCCTCGCGGCCTTCGAACAGGATCCCATCGATCACGAAGCCGCGCCGCTCGGCCGCCTGACCGTGAGCATCGGCATCGCCTCCCTCGCCTCTTCACCGGACGAGAACACCCCGATCGTCGATGCCGAGGACTTCATCCGGATCGCCGATTCCCGTCTCTATCGCGCCAAGTCCTCCGGCCGCAACTGCCTGCGGGGTCCAACCGAAGAGATGCAGGCCGCCTGAACGGGCCGCTATAATTGGCCACCGACTTTCAGCATGAAGCCATCTCCATGGAGAGCGTCGCCCTGCCCCGCCCCCTGGTCAACCGGTTGCTCGCCGATGCCCAGGCCCATCCCGAAGAAGAGGTCTGCGGCCTCGTCGGCGCCCGTGACGGCCATGCCACCAGCCTCTATCCGGTGCCCAACGTCAGCGATGATCCCGGCCGACTGTTCGACATGGATCCGAAGGCCCTCATCGACGCCATGCGCACCCTCCGGGAGCGTGGCGAATCGCTGTTCGCCATCTACCATTCCCATCCGCATGCGCCCGCCGTGCCCTCGGCCGAAGACCTGCGCCAGGCCGCCTATCCGGACGCCGTCTATCTGATCGTCTCGCTCAACACCGAGGGCGTCCTGGAGATGCGGGCCTGGCGACTGCGCGAGGGCGAAGCCGAGGAGATCGAACTGGAGCTCGAGGAAATGCTGGACGAGGAGGCCTGATGCGTTTCCATCAGCTGCCCGTGGGAGAGACCTTCGAGTATCAGGGGAAGCTCTATGTCAAGACCGGCCCGCTCACGGCAGCGGCACGCGATGGCGGCGCCCAGCGGTGCATTCCCCGTTCGGCCGGCGTGCGACCCGTCCATGCCGGGCTCGAGAAACCACCGGTGCGCGGCGCCGGCGACACGACTGAGGCCACCGAAGCCGCCGTGGACGCCTTCTGTCGGACCGTCATGGAGATGATCGAGGAACTCGCCGGCGAGGATCCCGAGGCCAGGGGCTATTGCCGGGGACGGCTGGAAGAGGCCCGCCGCCGGCTGCTCGAGCAACTCGCAGACCGGGAATGAGTCCGGCGACGATCCCTCGGGTTCAGAATTTCCCGGCCATCCGGTATCTTCGGATTCCATGAGCACCGAGGCGAACAGCACCGACGAGAACGGCTTCCTGCGGGCGTTTCGCCATTCCGCGCCCTACATCCACACGCACCGCGGCCACACCTTCGTGCTCCAGTTCGGCGGCGAGGCGCTGGAGCGCGAGGACTTCGAGGCCTTCATGCGTGATGTGGCGCTGCTCCACAGCCTCGGCATCCGGCTGGTCCTGGTGCCGGGCATCCGCCCGCAGATCGACGCCCTGCTCGCCGAACGCGGACAGGCGCCGGCATTCGCCGCCGGCCTGCGCATCACCGATCCTGCCGCACTCGAGGCGGCCGTCATGGCCGCCGGCCTGGTCGGCGCCAGGGTGACCGCGGAACTCTCGCGCGGCCTGAGTCATCTGCCCGGCAGCCGGCGTCGCATCCGCGTCAGCAGCGGCAACCATGTCGTCGCCCGCCCCATCGGCGTGCGCGACGGCGTCGATTTCCAGCATACGGGCGAGGTGCGGCGCATCGACGTGGAGGCCATCCGCAGCGCGCTCGACGAAGACCGGGTCGTGCTGCTCCCCCCGCTCGGCTACTCGCCCACCGGCGAGATCTTCAATCTCCATGCCGAGGAACTCGCGCGCGAGGCCGCCGTGGCGCTGGGCGCCGACAAGCTCGTCTTCCTGGTCGCGGGTCCCGGCCTGCGCGACGGCCGGCGGCGGCGCATATCGCGCCTCAGCGCCGCCGAGGTACTGGCCCTGCTCAGCAGCCGCCGGAAACTGGACGAGGGACTGGTGCGCCACCTGCGCAGTGCCCTGCTCGCCGTCCGCCAGGGCATCGAGCGCTGCCACATCATCGGCATGGCCCGTGACGGGGCGCTGCTGACCGAGCTGTTCACGCGCGAGGGCGCCGGCACGCTCGTCACCGCCGAGCCCTCGGAAACCCTGCGCCGTGCCACGATCGAAGATGTCGCCGGAATCCTCGATCTCATCCGGCCGCTCGAGCAGGCGGGCATTCTGGTGAAGCGCTCGCGCGAGAAACTGGAAACCGAGATCGACCGCTTCCACGTCATCGAACACGAGGGCATGGTGATCGGCACGGCGGCCCTCTATCCCGAAGGCGAGGTCGCCGAACTCGCCTGCCTGGCGGTGCACCCCGAATACCGCAACGGCGGGCGCGGGCAGCGCCTGCTCGAATACATCGAGGACCTGGCGCGCCGGCAGGGCATCCGCCGGCTGTTCGTGCTCACCACCCGGACCGCGGACTGGTTCCGCGAGCGCGGCTTCCGCAAGGCCAGCCTGGAAAGCCTGCCGGTGCAGCGGCGGCGACTCTACAACTACCGTCGCAACTCCCGCGTGTACCTCAAGGAACTGGCATGAGCGGCAGACCGCTCAAGATCCTCCAGCTCACGGACATCCACCTGCTCGACGATCCGGGCGGCGATCTGCGGGGCGTGAACACCCAGCGGAGTTTCGACGCCGTGCTGGAACACTGCCTGAGCCGTCATCGCGACAGCGAGCTGGTGGTGGCCACGGGCGACCTCGCCCACGACGCGGGAGCGGCAGCCTACCGCCGTCTGGAGGAGGGCTTCTCCCGACTCGGGATGCCGGTCTATGTCCTGCCCGGCAACCACGACGACCGACGACTCATGGCGCGTCACCTGAACACCGACCGGGTGCGTCACACGCCGGCAGCGCGGCATGGCCGGTGGCTGTTCGTGTTTCTCGACTCGCAGGTCGAAGGCCGGGTGCACGGACACCTCGACGGTCATCAGTTCGATCGCGTGGCGCGAACCCTCGAGGCCTCCAATGCGCCGCATGTCCTGCTGTTCGTGCATCATCCGCCGGTGCCGGTCGGCAGCCGCTGGCTCGACGCCTCGCGCATCGACAACGGCGAGGCCCTGCTCTCGCTCGTTCACATGGAGCCGCGCCTGCGCGGGGTGGTGTTCGGACACATCCACCAGACCAGCAACCGGCTGTTCGACGGCCGCCCCCTGCTGGGCACGCCCTCGACCTGCTTCCAGTTCCTGCCGGGCGCCGAGGAATTCGCGCTCGACGACCGCCCGCCGGGCTACCGCTGGCTCAAGCTGTTCGACGACGGCAGCCTGGCCACCGGGGTGGAGTGGCTGGAACAGGAGGTCAAGCTATCCTGAGCGGCGGAACAGCCGCCAGCGGACCGGCATGCCGAGCACCAGCAGGGTGGCCGACGACAGCGCCAGCACGGCGATTACGCCGAGCAGATCGGCGAGCGCACCCGCGGCCAGATTCCCGAGCGGCGAGAATCCGATGAACACCACGGAGAAGAGCGACATGATGCGTCCGCGCAGCCGGTCCGGCGCGGAGACCTGCAGGAAGGTGTTGGTGCCCGCCACCTGCGAGGTGAGAAAGAACCCCGTCAGAAACAGCACCGGCAGCGCCAGCGGCAGAACGCGCACGATGGCGAGCAGGCCCAGGGCCACGGCGACCATCAGGCTCGATACGGCGATCAGCCGCTCCAGACCCCGAGGACTCTCGCGCAACGCCAGCCCGAGCGCGCCGGCCAGCGCACCGAGTCCGGCGGCGCCGACCAGCACGCCGTAGTCCTCGGCGCCGCCGGCGAGCACGTGCCGGGCATATTCGGGCAGCAGGACCAGATAGGGATTGGCCAGCAGGCTCGAGAGCGCGATCAGGACCACGGCGGCGCGCAGGCGCGGTTCCCGCCAGACATGGCGCAGGCCGTCGGCCAGCCCGTCCCGTGCATGGCGTTCCGGCACCGGGTCCGGCCCCCGCATCCGGCCCAGCGCGAATATGACCGCCCCGTAGCTCAGGGCATTGACCAGGAACACGGCGCCTTCCCCGATCCGCGGTATCAGAAAGCCCGCCGTGACCGGGCCGATCGCACGGGCGAGATTGAAGGCGCTCGAATTGAGCGCCACGGCATTGTGCATCAGCTCGCGCGGCACGAGCGTGCCGACCAGCGCATGCCGGGCAGGGATCTCGAAGGCATGGACGATGCCGGCGAAGAGTGCCAGCACCACCACATGCCAGACCCGGATCAGGCCGCCTGCGGCCAGCAGTCCCAGCGCGAGCGCCTGGGCCAGCGAGAGCCACTGACACAGCAGGAACAGGCGCCGTCTCGGCACGCGGTCGGCCACCACCCCGCCCCAGAGCCCCAGCACCAGGCTGGGCAGCAGGCTCGCGGCGCTGACCACACCCAGCATGAGATTCGAATCGGACAGGCGGTAGACCAGCCACGCCTGCGCCACATGCTGCATCCAGGTGCCATGGAGCGAGACGACCTGGCCGGTGAAATAGAGCCGGTAGTCGCGGCAGCCGAGCGACCGGAACAGCAGCCGCAGCGGCTTCATTTGACGAGCTGGTTGAGATCGAAGATGGGCAGCAGGATGGCCATCACGATCAGCAGCACCATGCCGCCCATGGAGACGATCATCAGGGGCTCGAAGAGTCCAAGGAAGGTGGCGATGAGGGTCTCGATCTCGCGTTCCTGACTGATGGCCGCCCGCTCGAGCATGTTCTCCAGCCGACCGCTGGCCTCGCCGCTGGCGATGAGATAGAGCATCATCGGCGGGAACTGCCCGCTTTCCTCCAGCGCCTGGTGGATGCTGGTGCCTTCGCGGACCCGCCGTGCGGCATTCTCCACCGCCTCGCGCATGGGGATGTTGGCGATCACCCCGGCACCGATGCGCATGGCCTCCAGCACGGGCACGCCGCTGGCCACCAGGATGCTGAAGGTGCGCGCGAAACGCCCGGTATTGATGCCCCGGACCAGCCGCGAGACCAGCGGCAGACGCAGCAACAGGCGGTGCCAGACGCGCCGCGGTCCGGGGCGCCGGAGCAGCCACAGGATGCCGATGCCGGCGAGCGTCAGTCCCAGCAGCAGGAGCAGTCCCCATTCGCGCAGGAAATCGCTGAAGGCGATCAGCAGGCGCGTGAGCAGCGGCAGCTCCTGCCCCAGATTGTCGAACACCTGCACCACCTGGGGCACGACGTAGGTCATCAGCAGCACGGCGACGCCGATGGCGATCACGGTGAGAATCGCCGGATAGAAGAGCGCCAGCTGGATCTTCTGGCGAATCGCCTGGCGGGCCTCGGTATAGTCGGCCAGGCGCTCGAGCACCCGGTCGAGGTGGCCGGACTGTTCGCCGGCCGCCACCGTGGCCCGATAGATCTCCGGAAAGACGTTGGGAAACTCGGCCAGCCCCTGCGCCAGGCTCATGCCTTCCAGCACGCGCGCGCGCACGGCCAGCAGCAGGCGGGTCAGGCGAGGCTTCTCGCTCTGTCGGGAGACGGCCAGCAGCGCCTCCTCGAGCGGGGTGCCGGACTGGACCAGGGTCGCGAGCTGGCGGGTCATGAGCGCCAGGTCGGCCGCATTCACACCGCCCATCCCGAACCGGCGGATGCCGCCCGAACGCTTCTCGCGGGTCTCGCCCGCGACTTCCTCGACTTCCAGGGGAGTCAGGCCCTGCTCCCGCAGCTGCTGTCTGACGTGACGTGGCGTATCGCCCTCGATCACGCCCTTGCGCTGGCGGCCACGCTCGTCGAGGGCCGTGTACTGGTAGGCGCCCATGGCGTGCGGCTCAGCTCTCCCGGGTCACGCGCAGCACTTCCTCGAGCGTGGTGTCACCGGCCAGCACTCGCCGCACCCCGTCCTCGCGGAGGCTCGGGGTCTGGGTGCGCACGTAGGCTTCCATCTCGTGCTCGCCGATGCCGTCGTGGATCATGCGGGCCATCTGCTCGTCGATCTCGATGAGCTCGTAGATG
>JALVEM010000226.1 GCA_027030825.1 Thiohalobacter sp. | reverse complement strand
GCCGCCAGCCGGCCCCGATGGCCACATACTGGGTCTCGCCGGCCCGCATGACGGCCTGCCGGTGCTCGTGACGCGCACCGGGGCCTGGATCCCGGACGCGGAGCTGGCCACCTGGCGACCGCTGGCCGGGACGGACATCCCCTCACCGAAGCCCCCTGCTGCCCTCCCGTCGCCGCTCGGCCACCGGATCGCGCAATGGGCCCGCAGCCGGCGGATCTCCATGGAACGGCTGCTGCTCGATCTCCACAGCGGGCGCCTGTTCGGACGCCACGGTCCCTGGGTGATGGATGCCGCGGCCCTGCTCCTGCTGCTGCTCGCGGTCTCCGGCGGCTTCCTGTGGCTGCGCCAGCTCTGGAAGCGCCACCGGCACCGCCATCGCTGAATCTCCAGAATCCCGCACCCGTCCGCGGGTATCGAATGACTGGACGTCACACGCCTGCTATAAAGCTTCCATGCCCTACATCGACATTCGCGAACTGATGCAGATCGCCGGCCCCGAGCGGGAGGCCGATCTGGAGCTCGATCTCGCGGGACTCCCGCCCGAGGCGGCGCTGGCCCGGATCGACGAGGCCCTGCGCCGTGCGTCCGCCGATCAGCGGCGGATCATCGTCCGTTTCCCGCCGGCCACGGAAGGCAGCGGCGAGACCCTCTTCCAGCCGGTGGGGCGTCACCTGCTCGCCCTGCGGCGTGCGGGTCGTATCCGGCGTCTGGAGCAGCTGCAGGATCTGGGCGCGGGCTTCTACGTGGAACTGCCATGACATTCGACTGGTTGACCGACCCGCACATCCTGTGGCTCGCCGGCTACTGGTGCTTCTATTTCGCCCTCCACAGCCTGCTGGCGAGCCATGCCGTCAAGCGCCGGGTGATGGCCTGCTGCCCCCGGCTGGCGCCCCGCTACCGGCTGCTGTACACCCTGGTGGCCACGGTGCTCCTGCTGCCGGCCCTGTATCTGCTCTACACGACACCCGGCCCCTGGCTCTGGCGCTGGGACGGCGTGGCCGGCTGGATCGCCGACGCCCTCGCGCTCGCCGCCCTGGTCGGCTTCGTGCACAGCGCCCGGGCCTACGACATGGCGAGCTTTCTCGGCGTCCGGCCTTCGGAGCCCATCGTCACGCCGGAACGCGCCGAGCCGCTGCGGTTTTCCGCCAGCCACCGCTGGGTGCGGCATCCCTGGTACTTCTACGGGCTGATCCTGCTCTGGACGCGGGACATGAACGCGGCCATGTTCGTGACCGCCGTGCTGGCGACGGGCTACATCATCCTGGGTACCTGGCTGGAGGAGAGGAAACTGGTCGCGGAGCTGGGCGAGGCCTATCGGGAATATCGGCGGCAGGTGCCGGCGCTCATTCCCCTGCCCTGGAAGCGCCTGAAGAAGCAGGGTCTCAGCGAACCTGCCCGCCCAGGGCGGCGATGATCCGGTCTTCCATCTGGATGCGGTCGGCCAGGACCTCGCCGAGATGCGAGAGATCCTCTTCCAGCCGGGCCAGGCGGCGCTCGTCGAGGACGGCGGGGTCGTAGCGATCGTTGAAGTCTAGAATGGCATCGGTGCTCGCCGCGATGCGGGGATAGACTTCCTCGGCGATCTCGAGCACGGCCCGGCGCCGCTCGCGGCCGTCGGCGATGTAGCGGTAGAGCTGGAAATGCGCGGTGGCGGCATAGTCGACGAGCGACTGGCAGAAGCGACGCAATGCGTCGGCGGTCTCGGGATGGGTCTCGTAGGGCCGGATGCCGGCCAGGATGGAATAGTACACCAGCGTCTCGTTGCGCGACGACACCAGCGCGGCCAGCCGCTCGAGCGAGCCCTTGCGACGCTCCCGGGCCGGCGCAGTGCCCCCCGTCGATTCCGTGTTCGCCTGTTCGCGCATCTCCGCCATCCGGGTTCTCCACAGCTCGCTGATGCCTTTCCCTGTATGTACACGAAACCGGGACCCAGGGGAATACCCCCGGGACCGGATGCCGCAGGCCCCCTCGGCTCGGACGGATCCGGAACAGACATGGCCCGCAGCTTGCATGCCCTCCATGCAACAACGAATTCCCGGCACGCCCAGGGAAAGGAGCCGGGACAGAACGCAAGGGAGGCACACCGACATGTTACCCGAAAGGATCCGGAAGCATCTCGTCCGCACGGGAGCAGACTATCGCCAGCGCATCCATCCCCGCACCGAAACCCTGGCGCAGGCCGCGCAGATCTGCGGACTGTCCCCCGGCGAGCTGATCCGGGCGGTGACCTTGCAGGACGATGCCGGGGTGGTGGTGGCCGTCATCCGGCACGAGGATCTGCTCGACTTCGACGCCCTCAACCGCCATCTGGACCGCCAGCTCCAGCCGGTGCCTGCCGAGCAGCTGCATGCCATCTTCCCCGATTGCGATGCCCGTTGCACCCCGGCACTGTGCCGCCCGTACGAGGTCATGCTGGTGGTGGAATCCGGCATCCGGGAGCTGCCGCGAGTCCATCTCGAGCCCGGGCGACACACCCTGCTGCTCGAATTCGAAACGGCGGAGTACCTGCGGGTGGCCGCACCCGATGCGATATCGAGCTTCGCCGTCACTCCGGACGCGCTCGATCCGAAGCGGATCGAGAAGGACCTGCCCCGCCTCAGCCCGGCACGGGTGCGCCGCACGGTGGAACAGGAAATCCACGATCTGCCGCCGCTGCCGGGCACGGCCCTGAGGATCCTGGAGCTGGGCCGCAATCCGCGCGCCGGTGCCGGCGAGCTGGCTGCGGTCATCGAGACGGACGCGGCCCTCGCCGCCCGGATCATGAAGTACGCCAATTCGCCCCTGTACGGCTTTCCCGGCCGGATCCGAGACCTCAAGGGCGCCATTGCCCGGGTGCTGGGCTTCGACTTCGTGATCAATCTCGCGCTGGGACTGGCCGTGGGCAGCACGCTGAAGATCCCCGCCGACGGGCCGCTGGGCCTGGATGCCTTCTGGCGGCACTCGCTGCACTGCGCCACCCTGACCGAGCGCCTCTCGGCCGCCCTGCCGGGCG
>JALVEM010000225.1 GCA_027030825.1 Thiohalobacter sp. | reverse complement strand
CCCAGTTCGGCCAGGGCAGCCGGGGGCTGGGCGTGGACGAGACGGTCCAGACCGCCGCCCAGCTCGCCCAGCGCTGTGCCGAGCACCTGATCGAGACCCGTCGGCGCAACGGCTATGCGGGCGCCAGCGCCGCCACCTGTCCGGCGCTCCCGGCGGCGATGACGTCACTCGGCTACACCCAGTCCCTGAACCTCGCGCCGATCGCCGGCGGCCCCTGCCCGACCGGCGTGGATTGCCTGCGGGCCCGCATCCAGGTCCTGAAACAGGGCGCCCCGCAGAGCGAACTGACCCTGCTGCTGGCGGAGTACTGAGATGCGGACGACCCGGGGTTTCAGCCTCATCGAACTGGTGCTCGTGATCCTGGTGACGGCCATCCTGGGCGCCATGGTGGCCTACGGGCTGGGCACGGGCGTGACGGCCTGGCGGACCGGCAGCGAACGACTCGAGGCGCACGGGCAGATCCGCTTCGCCATGGAGCGCATGATTCGCGAGCTGCGGGCCGTTCGCCACGACGGCGCCCGCTACGAGTTCCTCGCCCGCACGGCGAACAGCGTGCGGTTCCGCAAACAGGAAGGCGCCCTGCTGCGCACGGTGGCACTGGGCGTCACCGCCGGCACCCTGGAGATCGCCTATGACGGGGGCGCTGCGCAGCCGCTTGCTAGGGGCGTCACCAGTTTCCGGCTCGACTGGCTGCAGGCCGACGGCGTCACGCCGGCCACCTCCGATGCCGATGTGGCCTTCGTGGAAATCACACTGGGCCTGACCGACGCCGGAGGGCGTACCCATCTCCAGGTGGGCCGGGCAGGCCTGCGGAGGCGTGGATGAACGCCTGCCTCCCGAACCGCCAGCGTGGTGCCGCCCTGCTGCTCGGCAGCCTGTTTTTGACCGCGGTACTCTCGGTCGTCGCCTTGACCACCCTGCGCAGCGCCAGCGTCTCGGTGACCGACTCCGGCCAGCTCTCGGAGGCCGCCGCCGCCCTCTATCTGGCCGAATCCGCCATCGAACGGGCCTCCGCCCGGCTGGCGAAGGGCACCGCCTGCACGGCCCTGCCGGAGGCCGCCCTGCCCTTCGGCGCCGGCACCCTGCGCATCCTGTCCGCCACCGACACCGGCACCACCTGCGACATCCGCGTGGCGGGCACGGTGCTGCTTTCCGGCCAGGTGCGCGCCCGCAGAATCCTGGAGGCCTCGCTGCGCCTGCCCGCGCGGGGACTTGCCTTTGCCGTGGGCAACCGGATCAACCGACGCGGGCACATCGTGCGCTACGACGGGAGCCGCTGGGCGGCCGTGCCCGATGCCATCAACGGCAGCCCGGACGAACACCTCGAGGGACTGGATTGCGTGACAGCCGACGACTGCTGGGCCGTGGGGCGCCGAACCCGCTGCCGGCGGCCGACCGGCGGTCGCACGCGATGCGGCACGATCGTGCACTGGGACGGAAACAGCTGGCACTTTCTCGACAGCACGACCGTCAACGGCACCCGGGGCGAGGATCTGATGGATGTCGACTGTGTGGCCGCGGACGACTGCTGGACCGTGGGCAAGGATGGCTCGATCGCCCACTGGGACGGCACGCGCTGGACATCGCTCGGCTACGATCCGGCCCGCGGCCGGGACCTGCGGGGCCTGGACTGCGTGGCCACCGACGACTGCTGGGCCGTGGGCGAACGCCAGTGGGGCCATCCCACCATCCTGCACTGGAACGGCAGCCAGTGGCGCATCCTGCTGCCCTGGATCGAGAACCGGGTGTGGAACCGGCACCTGAACGAGGTTCATTGCATTGCCACGGACGACTGCTGGGCGGTCGGCGACCGACTGGCCGACAACAGACCAGCCACCATCGCCCACTGGAACGGCAGTTACTGGGAGGACGCCACCGACCTGGGGATTCCCAACAATTCACGGGACGGCAACCATTACAGCGTGTACTGCGTGACTGCGAACGACTGCTGGGCCGTGGGCCGTCAGGAGGACGGCATTCCCACCATCACCCACTATGACGGCAGCCGCTGGCAGGGCCTGCCGGCCGGTGCCACGGACCTGCCGGGCGTGCGCCTGTACGACGTGGCCTGTGCGGCCAGCGACGACTGCTGGCTGGTGGGCGACAACACCGGACGGGTGCGCGGCACACGCTACGACCGCGCCGTGATCGCCCGTTTCGACGGCGTCCGCTGGTCGCTGCTGTGGCCACCCGAGAATGCCTCGAAGGACACCGACCTCAACGCCCTGGCGATCCTCGACGGCGGCAGCGGCGGAGGCGGTGGTTCCGTGGCCGTCATCGACTGGCAGGAAGTGGTATTCTGAGCCGATGCCGATGTTCCGAAAAAGCCGCACCCACGCCCTGCAGGGCCTGCACCTGCAGGGAGAGCGGTTGCACTGGGCCCTGGTACGCACCTCGGGCGGCGCCCCGCGTCTGGCCCGTTGCGCCAGTCTGGCAACGAACGAGGCACCTTCCGAGGCGCTTGCAGAGCTTGCGGCCCGGCACGATGCGCGCCGGGTCCCGGTGGCAGCGGTCCTCGATCCCGGCGAATATCAGTTGCTGCTGCTCGATGCCCCCGAGGTGCCCGCCACGGAACTGCGCGATGCCATGCGCTGGAAGATCCGCGAGCTGATCGACTACCCGGTCGAGGAAGCCGTGCTCGACGTCTTCGATGCCCCTGCCTCCCCCGCACGGGCCCAGCGCCAGCTCTACGCCGTGGTGACGCGACGCGAACGCATCGACCGACTGGCGCAGCTGGTCGAGGCGGCCGGCCTCCGCCTTTCCGCGGTGGACATCCCCGAGCTCGCCCTGCGCAACCTGGGGGCCCGCCTGCCGGCGGCGGATGCCGGTCTCACCCTGCTCTGTCTGATGCCGAATGCGGCACTGATCGCGCTGCTTCGCGGCGACATGCTGCATCTGGCCCGGACCATCGAGCTCACAATCGCGGATACCCCGGATCCGAACGCGCTGACCGATACCCTGGCGCTCGAGGTCCAGCGCACCCTGGACTATCACG
>JALVEM010000224.1 GCA_027030825.1 Thiohalobacter sp. | reverse complement strand
GTCGGCAAGCGAGACGTGCAATCCGCCCCAGAGCAGGAAATCCTCGAGCAGGGGATCGGCGCGCCCGGGATCGTCCCGCGCCAGTGGATCGAGCAGGGCCAGCCAGTCGTCGATCTCCGCATCGAGCGCCCGGCACCGGGCCTGCCAGTCGGCGGACCCGGGATCTCCCTCCGCCAGGCCGGATTCCCAGAAGGCCAGCAACGCCTTCATTCGCAGCGGGGGCAGGGGGTGCGTGAGCAGCCCTTCGAAGTGGTCGCTGCCCTGGATCCGGACCTCCCGGGCGTAACGGTCCCACTGCGCCGCAAAACTCGCCGCATCGAAGCCGTAATCCCTGCCCGTGATGCCGGTGGCCAGGCGGAAGTTCGCCCGACCCGCGGCCTCCGGGTCGCGGCAGGCCAGCAGGCCGACGCGGTCGGCGGAGATCTCGGCCGCCCGGCTCCAGGCATGGAGCAGCAGCCGACGGCGCGGGCCGATGGAGGCGTCGTCCATCAGCTCGCGCTGCATCACGTCCACATGCTCGTGGATCACGTGCCCCAGCTCATGGCCGAGCAGATAGCGCAGGGCAGCGTCGTCGAGGGCATCGAGCGCACCGGCATGGATCATGAGATAGATGCAGTCCGGACCACGGCTCATGGCGGCATTCAGATCCCGGTCCGGTATCACATAGGTCTCGATCGGCACCTCGAGACCGGCGGACTCGGCCAGCGCCGAGATCATGGCATGAAGCTCCGGCATCACCTGCGGGGTCACGTGCACGCCCTGAGCCAGCAGGAGGGCGCGTGTGTGTTCCCTGCGCTGTTCGACATGTGCCTGCGGAACCCGTTCGTTCAGCTCCGGATCGGACAAGATGCGTTCGAGCAGACGCACATCTCCCGCATATCTCGAAGCCGCATGGTGCGCAGCCTGTGACATCACCGTCTCCCGTCGTCCCTCCCTGCGAAGACTAGCAGCCTGTCGGATCCGGGGCCAATCCACTGGACACATTACCTGAACGGAGCGGGAAACAAAAACAATGTCAGAGAATGGGTTTTCTACGGAATCCTGACACAGCCGAAATTTCGGTGACATGATTCCGGATCGTAGACTTCACAGAAAAACGTGAAGCAAATTCTCGACAACAACGAAACCGAAATTCATGCGGCTTACGCGCACTCGCAGCTGGTGGGATTGTCATTTTTTATCCAGCCTAGCTTCCTCAGATCCAGCACGATTCCCTTGTGAGCACAGATCAATGCGATTATGTATTTGGAATATGGAATTACATCATGCTGAGATAAAAAATCCTCAATGGACTTCTTATCGAAATTGAGTGCAACCAAGCTCTTTGTTTCCGAATTTCTGTCCTTTGCACAAAATGCCCAATAACCGTGAAACTCTTCAAAATCCATATCTTCCAATATCACACTTGCTGATATACCTAATTGATAGCTACTTTTAACCAGGAACAAATCGTGAAAATCAGCCCGGAAGAAATCCCGACCCGGGAAGCATGCGAATTCGCCAGCATGCCACTCACGCCGGAAACACTGTCTCTGGCCCTGGCCGCGCTCTACTGGGTCGTATGGCCGCTCGTCCTGGTCAGCATGAGCGGCCTGATGCGGCGCGAGAACGGCTGACCAGGCGCTATCAATAATCGTCGAACACGTCCTGGATCTGCTGGCGGAGCAGTTCCTGTTCGCGCCGCTCCTCGATCTTGCGGCGGGCCAGGGCGCGACGCATGGCGTTGTCGGACACCCTGTGCTTGTTGCGCTTGGCAGGCGCATTCGGCGAGACGGTGAACTTCTGATCCTTGGTCGGCATGTTGCACCTCCCGGTGATTGGGCAATCGCACTCTCGTTATTCGTCTGCGGGCCCGAACAGGCCCTTCATCCACCTGTAGCGGCCCGTCAGGGCCTCGTCTTGACTCATGGGGTCGTTTCACCGACTTGCAATCCCCATGCCGATTCCTGTCGAACGACGGGCTCTGGTATGCTTCACCCTTCTCATTGGACCGACCGGAGCCGCCCGTGTTCGACACCCTGACCGACTGGATCAGCCGGCTGGCCTTCCGCCTGCGACTGGGCGCGGAAAGACTCTGGCGCCTCTATCATCCGCGCACCTGGAAGGAGAAGGGCCTGGCATGGACCGCCGGCCTGCTGGTCGGCACCTGGCTCCTCGCCACCCTCGTGCTCGGCGTCTACTGGAGCATTCCGCCCGAGCCCTTCGACGTGAAGGCTGTGGCCGAGGCCCGGGCCAGCGCCGGCCAGGACCGTCTGGTGACGGGCTACGTCTACACCAGCACCCTGATGCACCTGGCCGAGACCCTGCTCGACAAACCGGGCGGCTACCTCTCCAACGACCGCTTCCCGCCGGGCGTCTGGCTCGACAACATGCCGAACTGGGAATTCGGCGTGCTGGTCATGCTGCGCGACGGCGCCCAGGCCCTGCGCAATCACTTCTCTCGTTCCCAGTCGCAGTCGCTGGAAGACCCGGACCTGGCGCAGGCCGAGCCCCAGTTCAATTTCCAGAACGACTCCTGGCTGCTGCCTGCCACGGAACGGGAATACCGCAAGGGACTCGAGGCGCTGGGCCGCTATCTGGAGCGCCTGTCCGATCCCGAGCACCGCGAGGCCCAGTTCTATGCCCGGGCCGACAACCTGCGACTGTATCTGGAGATCGTCAGCAAGCGGCTGGGCAGCCTCTCGCAGCGGCTGAGCGCTTCCGTGGGCCAGATCCGCGTCAACACGGACCTCGCCGGCGACGAGGGCGCCGCCCAGGCCACGCCCGCGCCTTCGGAAGTGGAGGTGCGCACGCCCTGGCTCGAGATCGACGACGTCTTCCACGAGGCCCGCGGCGCCACCTGGGCCCTGCTGCACCTGCTCCAGGCCATCGAGATCGACTTCGCCTCGGTGCTGCAGAAGAAGAACGCCGTGGTCTCGCTGCGCCAGATCATCCGCGAGCTGGAATACACCCAGCAGCCGCTGCTCAGCCCCGTCGTGCTCAACGGCCGCGGCTTC
>JALVEM010000223.1 GCA_027030825.1 Thiohalobacter sp. | reverse complement strand
TCAGACCAGCTACGGATCGTCGCCTTGGTAGGCCTTTACCCTACCAACTAGCTAATCCGACGTAGGCTCATCTCATAGCACGAGGTCCGAAGATCCCCCGCTTTCCTCCGTAGAGCGTATGCGGTATTAGCTTGAGTTTCCCCAAGTTATCCCCCACTACGAGGCAGATTCCTACGCATTACTCACCCGTCCGCCACTCGACGCCTGGTAGCAAGCTACCATCGTTTCCGTTCGACTTGCATGTGTTAGGCATGCCGCCAGCGTTCAATCTGAGCCAGGATCAAACTCTTCAGTTTAATCTTTGACGATCGGCGAACCGATCAAAATTTAGCTCAGCATAAACAATCGATTACTGGTAATCTCATGCTTACGCCGAATTCTTGGTAAACCCAATCATCGACGCGAGCACCCACACAAATTACTTGGTTACTTGCTTGTTAAAGAGCGTTGCCGTTGGTTCTCTCCGGCAGGGAGCGCGTATTCTACGCGACTCTTTTCGTCTGTCAAGACTTTCTGGACGATTTCTCAGGCCACAAAAAAGCCACCAAAACCAAACCAGAAACCCTCAAAATCCTTTTTTATCAAGCAGTTATTTGCTGCTCAACGTCTCAACGAGGCGGCTATTATACAGACCAAAAAAGCCTCGTCAAGTTTTTTCTCCCGCCTCCGGCGACATGGTCGCGACTCGCGGGACAGGGCGCGCATTATAGATACCATCCGGAAAAGTGCAAGCCCTGTTTTCTCTGCCCTCGTCTCGCCCCAGGGCGTTCCCGAGCAGGAAGGCTGCGCATTATAGAGCCCTGCGCGCCAATAGCAAGCCTTATTTTTCCTCTTCCAGGCTCACGCGGGCAAAACGACGCTTGCCCACCTGGTAGACGTGCGTGCTCGGCGGCGACACCACCCCCTTGGGATCGCTGATGCGCTCGCCATCGATCCTCACTGCCCCCTGCCGGATCAGGCGCATGGCTTCGGATGTGCTGGCCGTGAGCCCCGCATCACGCAACACATTGGCGACGGGCAGACCGTCTGCTGGCACTTGCAATTTTTTCTCCGGAATGTCTTCGGGCAGCGCGCCCTTCCGGAAACGGGCGATGAAAGCCTCTCTCGCCTTGCCCGCGGCCTGCTGCGAATGGAAGCGGGCCACCAGCTCTTCTGCCAACAGGAATTTGATGTCGCGCGGATTCGCACCCTCGCTCACCTGGCGGCGAAATTGCTCGAGCTCACTGTTGGGGCGAAAACTGAGCAGATCGAAATAACGCCACATGAGTTCGTCGGACAGGGACATGATCTTGCCGAACATTTCCTCCGGAGGCTCGTTGATGCCTATATAGTTGTTGAGCGACTTGGACATTTTCTGCACACCGTCCAGCCCCTCGAGGATGGGCAGGGTCATCACTACCTGGGGCCGCTGCCCATAGGCTTCCTGCAACTGGCGCCCCACCAGCAGATTGAATTTTTGGTCCGTCCCGCCGATTTCCACATCGGCCTTCATGGCCACCGAGTCGTAGCCCTGAATCAGAGGATAGAGAAATTCATGAATGGCAATGGGCTGGCCCGACTTGTAGCGTTTGCTGAAATCATCGCGCTCCAGCATGCGCGCCACCGTATGCTTGGCCGCCAGCTTGATGAGTTCGGCACTGCTCATGGCGCTCATCCAACTGGAATTGAACATGACCAGGGTCTTGGCCGGGTCGAGAATCTTGAAAATCTGCTCTTCGTAGGTTCGCGCATTCTCGATGATCTCATCGCGCGTGAGCGGTGGCCGGGTGGCGCTCTTGCCGGTGGGATCTCCGATCATGCCGGTGAAGTCACCGATCAGGAACATGACTTCGTGCCCCAGCTCCTGGAATTGGCGCAGCTTGTTGATCAACACGGTGTGCCCCAGATGCAGGTCGGGAGCGGTGGGGTCGAAACCGGCCTTGACCCGCAGCCGCTCGCCCCGCTGCAGGCGTTGCACCAGCTCCTCTTCCAGCAATATCTCTTCCGTACCCCGTTTGAGCAGGGCCAGGCTTTCCATCACATCGGTCGTTGCCATCTCGTTCCTCGACTGTCTCGCCCGGCGACCGGGCCGCAAATGCCCGCTATTCTAGCCGCTCGCAGAGTCGCTGGCGACCGCAACCCGATCATGGGCAATACTGTGACGCATTTGCCCATTCTCTCAATCGAGGCTCAATCCCCAGCGGCTTGCCGCCGATATCAGGTACTGGATATCATGCCGCAAATCCAATAGGCTTTACGGTTGCGGCGCGCAAACCAACCAAAACGCGATATTTATATAAGACTCATGCTGCTGTCGGGCCTTGCACGAAAAAAACACTCCTCCATGAGCCGGCGCGCCAGGCGCCTGGGCCTGCCGTTGCTGCTGTTGGTGGCATTCGCCCTGCCATTCAGCATCACCGCGGGCAAGGCCGGCACCACCGACGCCCGGGACGTGGAGCACAGCATCATCACCCTGCCCCTGCCCAGCAAACCGGCCCGCGCCGGTGACAACGATGCCAGCTCCCAGCAGGGCCGCTGGTTTCGTCACCAGGTTGCCGCGGGAGACACCCTGGCAATGATCTTCCAGCAGGCAGGCCTCTCCGCCCAGCAACTCTATCGTCTGCTGAAACAAGACAAAAAACTGGAACGCCAGCTCACCCGGCTCAGCCCCGGCCAGCAGATCGCCCTGCAGATCGACGACAAGGGGGAGCTGCAACAGTTGATCCATCAGCAGGATCTGACCACCTCCACCCGCATCAGGCGCAGCGGTGAGACTTATGTGATCGACACCGAGATACGCAGCTATGAAAAACGCATGGCCTTTGCCAAGGGTGTCATAGAAACCTCGCTGTTCGAGGCGGCCCAGCAGGCCGGCCTGTCCGAGGGGCTCACCATGGACCTGGCCTATATTTTCGGCTGGGATATCGATTTCGCCCTGGATATCCGGCAGGGTGACCGTTTCACCGTTCTCTACGAGGAACTCTATCTCGACGGCAAGAAAATCCGCGATGGCAACA
>JALVEM010000222.1 GCA_027030825.1 Thiohalobacter sp. | reverse complement strand
CATTCCGGGCGAGCGAAGCGAGACCCGGAATCCAGAAACCACGCCGATCCATGATACATGGGCTGAAAACCTTCCTGAATTCCGGATCGGCGCTGCGCGCCGTCCGGAATGACCGACAAGGAGATAGCCACGGAATCCACTGGATCCTCGGAAAGGAATGAATGATGGCCATTCCGTGTTTTTCCGTGTGCTTCCGTGGCCGTCCATTCGACGGGCGGTTCAGTCGATGTATTCGAACAGCTTGATCACGCGTTGCACACCGCTCACCCGGCGCGCTGCCTCGGCCACGGCATCGGCTTCCCGATGGGTCAGCAGTCCCATCAGGTAGACGTTCCCGCGCTCGGTGACCACCTTGACACGGGTAGGGTCGAACCCTTCGAGTCCCTTGATCTTGAACAGCGCCAGCTTGACCTTGGCGGTGATGAGCGCGTCGTTGGAGCGCGAGGTGAGCGAGCTGGGACCGGCCACCGCCAGTTCGTTGTAGACCCTGCGCACCTTGGGGATGCGACGAACGATCTCGGCGGCCCGTTGGCGCAGTTCCTCGGTGGGCGTCTCTCCGGTCAGCAACACGTTCATGTTGTAGCTGGTCACGCTGATGTGTGACTGGGAAGCGAGTTCCCTGTCCTTGTGGATGGCCCGGTAGGCCTTCAGCTCGATGGCCTGGTCCTCGATGATGGTGCCCGCGGTGCGCCGGTCATGGACGACTTCGGCCGTGGCGACGGCCGCACCGCCCACCACGACGGGGGTGCACCCCTGCAGGGCCGTGACGAGCAGGCCGGCGGCCATGAGCAGAGACAGGGTTCGGGGTGGGATTTTCATGGTCTTTCATCCTCCGAGGCTGTTGCCGTTGTCCGTCAGCCGATGGTCGATCAGATCACACAGGCAGTGAATCACGAGGCCGTGGACCTCCTGGATACGGGCGGTGGATTCCGAAGGCGCGCGGATTTCGATGTCGCCATCGTCCAGCATGTCTGCAAGCCTGCCGCCGTCACGGCCTGTGAGCGCGATGATCGCCAGTCCGCACTCGTGGGCCGCCCGCACTGCCTCGAGCACATTGGCGGAATTGCCGCTGGTGCTCAGGCACAGCAGTATATCCCCTTTCCGGCCCAGTGCACGGACCTGTTTCGCAAAGACCTGGCCGAAATCGTAGTCGTTGGCGATCGAGGTCAGGGTGGAGGTGTCGGTGGTCAGTGACACGGCCGGCAGGGCCGGTCGTTCCAGTTCGAAACGGTTCAGGAGCTCCGAGGTGAAGTGCTGGGCGTCGGCGGCGGAGCCCCCGTTGCCGCAGGCGAGTACCTTGTGCCCGGACTGCAGGGCATCGGCGAGCAGCAGGCCGGCGCGGGCGATGTCTCCCTCCAGGCTGTCCATCGCTCGGGCCAGGGTGGCCAAGCTGTCCTCGAAGAGGCGCCTGACGCGCTGGCGGGCGTTCATGCGTCGGCTCCGAAGGCGTTGCGGTGCCAGCGTGGGAAACAGCCGGCCAGGGCCAGCGGCCCGCTCAGACAGACCACGTCGAAGCGTGCCGGCCGGTGCGCATGCTGGGGATGCCGCAGGAGAAACCATCGGGCTGCCTGGATGATCCGGGACTGCTTGTGCCGGGTGATGGTGGACTCGACCGTCCCGTGTCGGCCTTCCCGTCGTCGATAGCGTACCTCCACGAACACCAGTGTCTCCCCGTCCAGCATCACGAGATCGATTTCACCGAATCGGCTGTGAAAGTTCCGTGTCAGGGGGCGCAGCCCCTGGCGCACCAGGTAGCGACAGGCCACTGTCTCGGCCTGGCTTCCCCGTTTCCGACGATTCCGGTTCGTCATCGTCAGCACCTCCTTGTGCAGCTTCGAGCGGATGACGTGTCTGTGGTTGCAGCACCCTGGGGATGCCGTTCTCGAATCTCGCCCAGCGCAATCCCCTGTGCAGGCGCCCTTCGCCGTCCAGGGTGAGCTGGCCCGTGGCACCGGCATGGGAGGGAAGCAATCCGGCCTGCAGGGCAGGCAACAGGGGTGCCACCATCAGGGCGTCATAGCCGAGCGCCGTCAGGCGCAGCAGGCTGCCCGGCATGTGACGTCCCTGTTCGAGCCTTTCTCTGATGGCCGCCATCTCGGGTGTGGGGTCGATGAGCCAGGGGATGTCGCAGAATTCGATGCCGTCGAGATCGCGGTCCGTCTCCGGAGCCACATGTCCCGAGTAGATCGACGAGGTGGCCAGTACCGGCAGCGCGGAGGCGCGGTGGAATCGGAGCAGGGGTCTGAGGAGTCTGCCCATCACGGGACTGGCCGTCAGGAATACATGGTCTGAATCCTTGCGTGGACGAGGTTCGAACCGGGGGCGCATGCCGAGCGTGCGCACCAGTTCCTGGTAACGACGGCGGCTGCTGTCGATGTTGAGCAGGCGGCTGACGACACCGGAGAGCTGGCGCGGTGAATCGGGATAGTTCACCGCCTCCAGCAGGCGCCGGGAGCTCTGCGGGTCTTCCCAGTGCGCCAGATAGGCATCCAGCATGCGCTGACCGAGCCGTCCTTCCGGCAGCAGGGCCAGCGAGCGTTCGAGGCCCCGGCGTGCGGCATGTGCCGCCACGGCGGCGGCCTCGTCTTCGGGCGCCAGCGGAAACTGGAAGAAACCGGCCGGAATCTCGACCGGGGTTCCCTCGGCGTCCTGCCGGGAGACGCGGTTCAGCGCGAGGACGGGAACGCGCAGTTCGCCGGCGCGGGCCAGCGCATCGACCGTCTTTCGGTGCAGCGGGCCGATGACGAAGTCGGCTCCGGCCTCGACGGCGGCATGATACAGCGACCAGGCCTGGTTCGGGTCGCCTCGGGTGTCGTGAAACTCGATGGAAAGCGGATCGTTCTGCTGCAGCGATTCGTAGTAGGCGGCGACGACGCCGTCCTGGATCGCCCGGCCTGCAGTCGCGAGCCGGCCCGAGAGCGGCAGCAGCACAGCCATGCGATGCGGTCGCTGTCCGACGAGACGGCGCCGACGTTCCAGCAGTCGTTCGATGAATCCGCGG
>JALVEM010000221.1 GCA_027030825.1 Thiohalobacter sp. | reverse complement strand
GAAGATCGGCACGTCCGAGGCCATGATCATGTAGGCCTCGGGATTGCCGGCGATGGCGAGCACCGGTGGCGTTCCGGCCTGCACCGTGGCGCCATTGTGCGGCTTGAGCAGCACCGGCCGGCGCTGCGGCGCACCGGCCGCGTTCTGCGTGAGCACGGCCGCCAGCTGCGCGGCGCCGGCCCAGTTGGCCGTGGGCCCCACGGGCGCCACATTGTCTCGACCGGCGAGATTGAGCACCGTGTTGAAGCCCATCTGCTCGGTGTCCACGATGCGATCGGCCATGATGCCGATGCGGTCGGCCATCTGTCCGATGAGCTCCTCGGTGTAGACGATGCGGTCGGCCATCTCGCCGATGCGGTCGGCCATGATGCCGATGTCGTCGGAGAGCCGCAGCATCGACCGGTTGCCGATGGACCAGACCTCGACACCGCCGTTGATGGCCGTGGACATGGTGCCGAACATGGCGCTCATGGCGCCGAACATCCCGCCCATGCAGCCACAGCTGCCACCGAAGGGCATCATGTCGTCGAGCCCGAGCGCATCGAGCTGCCTGCTGACGCTGGCGGCCGCATCCACCATGCTGGACGAGAGCTTGGCCACGCCGGCGGCCATCGCCACGGCCTGGTCGCTGGCCTGCATGGCGCCGCGCCACATGTCGGTCGAGATGCGATAGGCCTCGATCATGGGCTTCTGGGGCGCGATCACGTAGTCGAAGGTGCCGGGTACGAATTCGACCAGATCCCCGACCACGCCCACGAGCGAGTTCATGCTGGTGGCGGTATCGAACACGGCCTGCGCCATCGAGGCCGGCATGTCGCCCACATAATCCGGCATGTCCTCCAGCATCCCCTGGGAGATGTCTTCCATCAGCGACAGCATCTGGCCCGGATCCATCACCGAGTCGCGCATCCATTCGGTCATGGGATCCATGCCGGTCATCATGTCGAAGATGTCGAAGCCGCTGGAGAAGACATCGCCCATGATGTCGAAGGCGTCCGACATGAAGCCACTGAACATGTCGAACCCGAACGAGAACCCCTGCACGGGTTCGCCTGCTTCGCGGAAGGGGAAATCGATTTCGGCGTAATCGGGCATCGCAGCCACCAGATCCGACGACGTGGCTCGCGAAGTGGAAGCAGCGGTGGAAGCGTGATCTGCAGTGGGCAGGCTGCCCGCAAGCAGGCAGACGAGCAGCCACGGGACATGTTTGCGCATATCGAACCCCTGTGTTCCGTGAACCTGTTATTCTCCTCGAGGCGGTTTCCGGATGCCGTTCCCTTGCATCCGCTGTTTTGTTTATGCGCAAATAATTAAACACCGATGATGGTAGGATGTAAATGCGCCGTCCGGGCATCGACACCGGCAAGGCATCGTCATCTGCAGCGCGCCTCACAGGCAACACAATGATAAACAGGATATTTTTCAGCCTTCCCGGGAACCCTTCCCGCGTTCCCGGGGCACAATCCACGCCTTGGCCGAATCGGCATTGTTTGCCGGTCATCGCAGCCCTGCTGTCGTGGCTGGCCGCCGCGTCGGCGATTGCGGCACCCGAAGAACAGTTGCTGGGCGGCTGCCTCGTCCTCCATGACGAAACGAAGGAAATCACGCTGCCCGCCGGCGTCACCCGCACCTGCCTGGCCCGTGGCCGGGAGTTCGACGCCAGGCGCTGGCGCCGGGATCTCGCCCCTCTGCTGGCGACCCTCGAGGCAGCCCATGCCCTGGCGAGGCAGGTCCGTCCCGGTGAGCGGCCAGAGATCCTGGTGCTCTATCATCAGGCATTCCCCCACGCCGCCACGCTCCAGACGAAGACAGCGGTGGTGATCCTGCTCGACGACGGCCTGCTGGACCGGATCGAGCGTGCCGTCTCGGCCCTGCTCGTCGACTGGAGCCCACGCCTCGCCCTGCCGGACCGCTTCGAGGGGCCCGGGCTCGAGGACTGGCTCGAAATCCTGCGCACCCCCGTCCCGGGCGATATTCCCGAGCCTCGTCCGGAGCCGCAGGCGCTGCGCCATGCGCCCGAACGGCTGGCCGTGGCACGCCCCTGGCTGGTCGCCGCGCTCGCCTTCGTGCTGGCGCACGAGCGGGCCCATGCCTACAGCCCGTACCGGACCTGCGGCTACGCGGGCCTGGATCCCCTGAAGCTGGAGATGGCCTGCGACCGGCAGGCGCTGGAATCGTTCCGGGCAACGGCGGTTCAGGAACGGGTGGTGTTCACCGCCCTGCCCTGGCTGGTGACCCTTGGCTACCACGAGCGTTACTGGCACGATCGCATTCAGGCCGCCGCGGCCCGGGAGAGCACCTTCGGCGACCAGCAGGATCTGCTGATCACCCGCCAGTGGCTCGAGCGCGCGCGTGCCCTGCATGCGCTCTGGAAGACCTGGCCGCGCGAGCGGCACTGGCCGCGTGCGCTGGCAGCCCCCCTGAAGGCCTATCTGGAACGGATACTGGAAGGTCGTGCGCCCGTGCCCGCCTCGGAGAATGCCTCGGCATGCCGGGCCGGCCTGCATCTCGAGACGGTCCGAGCCGAGTCGGGCGATGTGACGCTCAAGCTGCGGTCGGAGAAACTCTCGGCCGTGCGTGCCGATGTCGAGGTCCAGTGGCGGGCCGTGTCCCCCGGCGATCACCCGCCCCTGGACGGCGCCGGCAAACACTACCGTGTGATCGGTCATGCGGAAACTGATGTGCGACTCGATCCTCGGGAAACCCGGGCGGTGCGCATTTCCGAACCGGAGAACATCGCCCCCTCGCAGGCGACCGGGGCGAATGTGGCGGCACGCATCTTCCGCTGCAGCGAGGCGCCCGCACGCAGGTCACCGCTCTTTCTCGATTCTCCTGTTCGATAGACAAAGGAAAATATTCATGAACACCCGCACCCTGTTCCGCCTGCTCGTGATTCTCGGCCTGGCCAGTGGTCTGCTGGCCAGCGTTCTGGATCAGATGATCCAGGATCCGATCCTCACCGGGCTGAAGTCGGACGTACGCGAAGCCATCGACGCCCTGCCGGCCT
>JALVEM010000220.1 GCA_027030825.1 Thiohalobacter sp. | reverse complement strand
GCGCCGGAGCTGGTGAACGCCCTGGCTCAACGCGATGTGCTCACCATCCCGGCAAGGCACGAGGACGGGCGCATCGCCCGCCGCGACATCACCGGTCCGGTCTTCTCCATCTCCCCGTCCGGCCGGCTGCACATGCGCTACACACTGCGGGCCCGCAACGTGATCTGGAAGCCGGATCCCGAGGTCCAGGCGGCCCGGGAGCGGCTGGAAACCCTGCTCCGGTCGCAGCCCGCCGGCATGGTGCATGGCCGGCTGGAGGCGGGCATGGGACTCATCTGCCGCAACGTGCTGCACGAGCGCGCGGCCTTCGTCAACGCACCCGGGCACGAGCGCCTGCTCTATCGCGCGCGCTACCACGACGAAATCCTGGAACCTGCCTAGCAGCCTGCGAGGCGACGCAGGATGTCGAGGCAGGCCCGGTTGAGCTCGCGTGCCCGTTCCGGACTGTCGGCCTCGTTGTAGCAGCGGAACTCCGGCGCATTCCCTGACGGCCGCAGATGGATGATCTCGCCGTTCTCGAATCGCATGCGCAGCCCGTCGGTGGTGTCGGCGGACTCGAAGCGCCCGGCGAGCCCGCCGAAGACGGCCTCGATGGCTTGGGCATCCGGCTGGCCGTCGGCGTCGAGAAACCCCGCGATGATGGCGCGCGCCCGCTCGGTGGGGAACTGCCTGAGCCGGTCGCTGGCGGTGAATCTCGGCGGCAGCAGATCACGCAGCTCGCTCAGGCGGCAATCCCGCTCCCGGGCACTGCACAGCAGCGCCAGCAGCACGATGACCGCGTCACGAGTCGGCAGCGCCGGCAGGCACCGTCCCTCGCGCTCGATGTCGGAGGCGAGCAGGAAACCGCCGTTGGCCTCGTAACCGGCCACCGGCCCGCCCCGCTCGAGCAGCTGCTGCATGCCCTCGATCACGTAGGGTGAACCGATGCGGGTGCGCAACACTTCCTCGAACCAGCCGCACCGCTCCACCACCGTGTTGCTGCTGACCGGCGTGGCGAGGCGACGGACGCCCAGCCAGCGCGCCGTCAGCGGACCCGCGACATCCCCCCGGAACCAGTCCCCCCGTTCGTCGGCGACCAGAGGACGGTCGGCATCGCCATCGGTGGAGACGATGGCGTCCGGCGAGAATTCACGCGCCCACTGGTGGGCGAGCTGCACGTCTTCGGGACGGATGGCCTCGGTATCGACGGGAATGAAGGATTCTGCGCGCCCGACGGGATGGACATCGGCGCCCAGCGCCGCGAGCAGTTCCGGCAGCAGGTCGCGCGCCACGCTGGAGTGCTGATAGACCAGCACCTTCATGCCGTCGAGCGGGCGTCCGGGGAGGAAATCGAGGTAACGCCGGAGATATTCCGTGCGCACCCGATCGTCCACTTCCGGCAGGGCCTCGGGCGAGACGGCGGGGAAGGGCTCGGGCAGGCGCACGCGCTGGGCGCGGATGCCGGCCTCGTCGTCCTTGAGGATCTCGCCGTCGGGACGGTTGAACTTGATGCCGTTGCGGTCCTCGGGAATGTGGCTGCCGGTGACCATGATGCTCGGCATCCCGTGCCGGATGCCGAAACAGGCGATGGCGGGCGAGGGCACCCGCCCGCCATGGATCACGGGATGGCCGGCATCCTCGCAGGCGCGTGCCACGGCGGCCAGAATGGCGGGCGTGCTGGGGCGCAGGTCGCCGGCGATGGCCACCGGCCGCGCCTCCGGCAACAGTCCGGATGCGCGCAGATAGCGGAGAAAGCCTGCGGTATAGGCGTAGCAGACCTCGGGGGTCATGTCCTCGACCCGGCCACGCGCACCGCTGGTGCCGAAGCCCACGCCGCTTTTCTCCATCAGCTCGTCGATGAGGATCTCGGTCATCGCGCTTCCCCGTCCTGACGACAGGGTGCTATCGTATCCTGCCGAACCTGCCGCGTGAAGGAATACCGTGCCCCGTTTCCTGCTGTTGTTCCTCCTCATGCTCTGCACCGCACCGGGCGCGGCGGCACTCGAGCTCTTCGTGAGCATCCTGCCGCAGCAATTCCTCGCCGAGCAGGTCGGCGGCAGGGAGGTGCAGGTGCATGTGCTCGTCGGCCCCGGACAGAATCCGGCCACCTACGAACCCACGTCGCGCCAGCTCGCCCTGCTGGAACGCGCCCGCCTCTACTGGCGCATCGGCGTGCCTTTCGAGACCCGCTGGCTTCCCAGGCTGAAGCGGCTCAATCCGCACCTTCGGATCCTCGATGCACGCGAGGGCGTGCCCCTGCTCGGCGCTCACCGTCACGGCGCCGAGGTCCATGCCGACCCCCACATCTGGATGGATCCGAACCGCACCATCATCATGGTTCGCCGCCTCGCCGAGGCGCTGGCGAGACTCGATCCGGATCACGCGAAGGCCTATCGCGCACGCGCCGAGCGCCTGGTCAGCCGGCTCGAAGCGCTCGACGGCCGCATCCGGGAACGGCTGGCCTGCCTGGAGTCCCGGACCTTCATGGCCTTCCATCCGGCCTGGTCCTATTTCGCCGAAGCCTATGGCCTGAAGCAGCTGGTGATCGAGCAGGAAGGCAAGCGCCCCGGGGCGCGTGGGCTGACCCGACTCATCGAACAGGCCAGACGCGACGGCGTGCGCCTGATCCTGGCGCAGATCCAGTTCAGCGACGCCGATGCCCGCGCCCTGGCCAGCGCCACCGGCGCCGCGCTGGTGCATCTGGACCCGCTCTCGGCCGACTACTTCGGTATGATGGAACGACTGGTCGAGACCCTGCGGGAGCATCTGGGATGCCGGAACCCGTCATCCGCATCGAAGACGTGAGCTTCTCCTATGGCGACGTGCCCGCGCTCGAACACGTCAGCCTGGAGATCCACGAACGGGAGTTCGTCGCCCTGGTCGGTCCGAACGGCGGCGGCAAGAGCACGCTGCTGCGCATCCTGCTCGGCCTGCTCAGGCCCGACAGCGGTCGCGTGACGCTGCTCGGCCGACGCCCGGAAGAAGGCCGCCGGCATGTGGGCTATGTGCCGCAGTCGCTCCATTTCGACCGCGATTTTCCCCTGCGGGTGCGAGACATGGTGCTGATGGGCCGGCTCGGCGTCTCGCGGCGCCTGATCGGCCATTCGCCGGAAGACCGCCGGCGGGCGATGGACGCCATGGAACAGACCGAGATCGCGCATCTGGCCGATCGCCAGATCGGCACCCTCTCGGGCGGCCAGTTCCAGCGTGCCGTCATCGCCCGGGCCCTGGTCAGCGACCCGAAGGTCCTCATTCTCGACGAACCCACCGCCAACATCGACCAGCGTTCGGAGAGCGACATCTTCGAGCTCTTCCGCGAGCTCAACGAACACATGACCATCCTCGTCGTCTCGCACGACATCGGCTTCATCAGCCGCTACGTCGACCGCGTGGCCTGCCTGAACCGCACCCTCATCTGTCACGAGACGCGCGAGGTCGACCGGAAGGTGCTGGAGAAGCTCTACGGCATGCCCGTGCGCGAGATTGCACACAGACATTGAACGAAGAAACCGGAAGCTGGAAGGGCCCATGATTTTTTGTCATTCCGGAAAGCGCGAAGCGCTTATCCGGAATCCAGGAAAGGGGCAACCTGCGGTGGCACGTACTTGTGTGGTTTCTGGATTCCGGGTCTCGCTCCGCTCGCCCGGAATGACCAAAGGAAAGAGCCGCTCGCCCGGAATGACCAAAGAGGAGAACCACTTGCCCGGAGTGACGAAACGAGAAAAACACTCGCTTGGAGAAGCCCTACGGCATGCCCGTGCGCGAGATCGCGCACAGACATTGAACGAAGAAACCGGAAGCTCGCAGCTGGAAGAATGGCCAGCTTCGCTGGCCTGAATCCAGAATCCAGAATCCAGAATCCAGAATCCAGAATCCAGAATCCAGAATCCAGAATCCAGAATCCAGAATCCAGAATCCAGAATCCAGAATCCAGAATCCAGAATCCAGAATCCAGAATCCTGAAGCTGGAAGCTGGAAGCTGGGAGCCGAAAGTCGGGGCACCTCACTCCTCACCCCTCACTCCTCACTCGATTTCCGTGCTTTCCGTGTGTTTCCGTGGCCGTGCCGGTTCAGAAGCTGGAAGCTCCCTGTTTCACCGCCATCGACACCGTGTAGCGTTTGCCCTGCTTGACCTTGGCGTAGTTGCCGAAGGTCGCCTTCAGTTCGCGCTCGAACAGCCGGCGCAGGCCGGTGATGGAAACGACCCAGATGCGACCACCGGGGCGCAACCGCCGGCAGGCGTCGTCGAGCAGGATCATGAGCAGCTCGCGGCCGACCTTGGCCGGCACGTTGGATGCGACCAGATCGAAGCGCAGCGTCGGCTCGACGTGCTGGAAACCGTTACTCAGCTGGGCATGGGCGTTGCCGATGCCGTTGAGTTCGGCATTGCGTGCCGCATAGTCCACGGCCACGAAATCGCGATCCACCATGAGTGTCCGCCCTTCACTGGCAAGCGAGGCCAGGGTCAGGCCGATGGGCCCGTAACCGCATCCTAGGTCGAAACAGTCGTCGCCGGGATCCACCTCGATGTGGCGCAACAGCAGCTCGGTGCCCTCGTCGATGGCGCGCGGAGAGAACAGCCCCCAGGTGGTCACGAACGACAACGCCACCCCGGCCAGGGTGGCGTCGAAGCGAATGTCCTGTCGAATCTTCCGCAGATAGTCGGCGCGATCCATGGAACTCGATCGATCATTCCGGCAGTGGGGCGTCGAAGGCTCCCTCGACCCGGTCGAAGGAACGTCGCTCCTCTTCCATTGCACGCGCCCGCTCCTGCAGCAGCGCCTCGTAGGCCTGCTTCGCGTCCTCGCGCACCGGGATCGTCATCTCGCCGAAGAGCACCTGCTTGAGAAAGCGCCAGGCGAACTGCATGCGCGCTTCCTCGTCCTTGACCAGGGTTTCGAGTTCTTCACGATCCAGGTCGTAGATGGCGCGAAAACCGTCGCTGACCAGAAAGGCCAGGAAGCCTTCCATGTCGTAACTGGCCATGAAGAACAGCCGCATCGAGGATTCCGGCGGCCTGCCCACGGAGGGCCCGGAGGAACGCTTCTTGATGATGATGTCGCGCCAGCCCTCGTTCATCTCGTCGAACTTCGGAATTCCCTGCTGCTCCCGGTATTCACGGATGGTCGTTTCCTGGCTTTCGTCATGCCCGAGGCAGTGATCCTCCTTGACGACGAAATAGTAGTCCTCGATGCGGGCCTCTCCGACCGGACGCATGGAACCGCGACCGAGTGCATAGTAGCGACAGGCGACCGGACGATCTTCATAGACGCTGCAGCCTTCTTCGGTCACGAAGGGACAGGACGTGGAATTGGGCAGTGGTCGCATCTTGATGCCCGGCATACCGTGGGCATCCATTTCATACGGCAGCCCGTATTCCTTGATGAATTCGATGGCCGTCATGCCGAGCCGATTCTTCAGACGCAGGATGTCGTAGGGCGTCAAGGGCAGATCGATCTGGTGGCAGCAGACATTGAAGCAGGCGATATCCTTGTGACAACGGAAACGGAAGCGGTCGTCCAGTCCCAGCTTGACCGGAACTTTCTCGGGAATGTAAGGGGCTTCCTTGTCGGATTCGGCCATGGTGCGTTACCTCTCTGGCTGATGTAGGTATCTGCACGAGACAGGCGAACATCGCCGGCTTCTCGTGCAGACAGAAAGCAAAAGGTCCGGGCGCGGATGCGCCCGGACCTCCTGACCGATTTCGACGAACCGGCCTGATCAGTTGTTGTAGGACTGGGTCTTGTCGACCAGGTCCACGTGTGCACGCTTGAAGACCGTCCAGGTCTTGGTCTTCTTGTCGTACACGGAGTTGACGAAGCACTTCCAGTTCTCGTCGTCGATGAAGTTGAAGTCCATCCGGTAGTAGAAGCCCGGATAGCGGGACTCCTCGCGGAACTGGATGTGCTTCATGTGGGCCTCGGCGGCGAGGATGCGGTGATAGTTCTCCCACGCGCGCAGCAGCTCGTGGAGATCCTTGGCACGCATCTTCTCGGCGTCTTCCTTGAGCATCTCGAGCTTGGCCTCGGCCACTTCCATCATCTTGGCGTTGGTCCGGTACCAGGTCGCCACACCCGCCACGTACTCGTCCATGATCTTCTGCAGACGGAACTGCAGCATCTTGGGCGTGATGTAGTGCGGGTTGATGTCGATGGCCGTGGTGTAGTCCTTGTGCTCGATGAAGTTGCGGACCGGCTTGTAGATCTCCTCGACCAGCTCTTCCACCGGCGTGTCGAGCTCGGGCGTCCAGTCCTTGTTGTCGATGGCGAACTTCACCATGGCCTTGGCGGCGATGCGGCCCTCGGCATGCGAACCGGAGGAGAACTTGTGACCAGAAGCACCGACACCGTCACCGGCGGTGAACAGGCCCTTGACGGTGGTCATGGAGCGATAGCCCCAGTGCCAGCCGGAAGGCAGATGGCTCGGGATCTTGTCCTTCTCGGGATGGGTCTCCTCGGTGGGCGCACCCAGATCCTCGGGACCGGACACCCAGATGCCGCAGCAGCCGGAGTGCGAACCCAGCAGGTAGGGCTCGGTCGGCATCAGCTCGGAGTTCTTCTTCTCCGGCTCGATGTTCTCACCGGCCCAGACACCGGCCTGGCCGATGCACATGTCGAGGAAGTCCTCCCACGCCTCGGCCTCGAGGTGCTTGATCTCCTTGGGCGTCATGGTCTCGGCCAGCTTGGCCAGCGCCGTGACGGTATCCATGTAGATCGGACCACGACCGTTGATCATCTCGTCCATCATGACGTGATTGCGCAGGCAGGTCGGGGTCACATAGGCCTTGTTGTAGGGATGATAGGGCTCGAGCAGCTTCTGGGCGCCTTCCTTGGAGAGATACTCCTCGCCATAGGCGTTGATGGCCTTGGACTTGAAGAGCAGGAACCAGGCACCGACCGGGCCGTAGCCGTCCTTGAAGCGGGCAGGCACGAAGCGGTTTTCCATCATGGTCAGCTCGGCGCCGGCCTCGGCCGCCATGGCGTAGGTGGAACCGGCGTTCCAGACCGGGTACCAGGCGCGGCCCGTGCCCTCGCCCACGGAGCGCGGACGGAAGATGTTCACGCAGCCGCCGGCCACCAGCAGGCAGGCCTTGAACTTGTAGACATAGATCTTGTGCTCGCGCACGGAGAAGCCGACGGCACCGGCGACGCGGTTCGGGTCGTTCTTGTCGTTGACGAGCTTGACGATGAACACACGCTCCTGGATGTTGTCGGTGCCCAGCGCCTTCTGCGCGGCCTCGGCGACGATCCACTTGTAGGATTCGCCGTTGATCATGATCTGCCACTTGCCGGAACGGACGGGCTTGCCGCCTTCGACCAGCTTCTTGCCCTCGTCGCCCGGCTGCTTCCAGATCGGCAGGCCCCAGTCCTCGAAGTGATGGACGGAGTCGTCGACGTGACGGCCCAGGTCGTAGACCAGGTCGTCGCGGGTGATGCCCATGAGGTCGTTGGAGACCATGCGGGCATAGTCGGCGGGATCGTTCTCGCCGAGGTAGGTGTTGATGGCGGAGAGACCCTGGGCCACGGCGCCGGAACGGGGCAGGGCGGCCTTGTCGACCAGCTTGACCTTCAGTTCACGCCCCAGCGAGCTCTCGGCCGCCTTGATCCAGGGACCGATCTCGTAGGCCGCGCCGCAGGCAGCCATGCCGCCGCCGATGATGAGAATATCGACTTCCTCCTCGATAATCTCGGGATTGCCAAACTCGAATTCACTCATGTCGTTACACCTTCAGCTCTGGTTTGCTTGAATCCTTGCGTATCGCGGGCCCGCCCTCAGGCATTCAGGAGCTGGCTGCGATCGCTCTCCTTGAGGTAGCCGGTGTAGAAGCCGGGCTCGGTGATCTTGGACATGTCCGCCTCGGGCTTGCCGGCATAGGGCTCGATGGAGCCTTCGGGCGTGGTCCGGATCGGGAACTTGAAGCGCTTGAGCGTGCCGTTGCGGAACTTGATGGTCCACATGATGGAGTCGGAACCGCGCAGCGGCTGAACGGAGGCGCCCATCGGCACGATATCCGCGTAGTGACGGCACTCGATGGCCTGCTGCGGACAGATCTTGACGCAGGAATAGCACTCCCAGCACTGCTCGGGCTCCTGATTGAAGGCCTTCATGGCATGGCCGGTGTCGGAACCGTCCTTGTCGAGCTTCATCAGGTCGTGCGGACAGATGTACATGCAGGCGGTCTTGTCCTGACCCTTGCAGCCATCGCACTTGTCGGTACGTACAAAAGTAGGCATGGTCTTCTCTCCGTTTGCTAACGTAGAAACTGCTTCTCGTCATGGCCACCGTCCACGTCTTGCCGCAGGCGATGGATCCTCGAGCCGTTGACGACAGGATCGGGGTCTTGCCGATTCCGGACGCAGATTCTGCCCGGATACGCCAGCCGTCCCTTGTCCTGGATCAAGCCCCGGCCCGTTTCTCTGGGAGCACCGGCACGAAATCCGTCCGGGCCGGTCGGGGGTGATAACCATATAGAGTTGCCCTGAGAATGCCAAACAGTTTTATCTTTGCCGGCCATAAGAGAGGCTTATCGACTGCCCCCGATACCCGTGTCTGCGCGCCCGCGAGGGCTCATTCCTCACGCCTCACGCCTCACTCCTCATCAAAACCATATTAGTACATCATGATATTTTATGTGCGCTTCAGTTTTCCTGATTTGCCATTTCCTGACGGCTTCACTAATGTTTGCCGGCCATTCACGCTTGGGTATTCCGCATGTCCAGTACCAGACCGATCCACGACCCGATCCGCAGCCCCGTCGACGAGAACGCGCGCATCGAGGTCAAGAACACCACCTGCTACATGTGCGCCTGTCGCTGCGGCATCCGCGTGACCCTGCGCGACGGCGAGGTACGCTACATCCAGGGCAATCCCGAGCATCCCCTGAATAAAGGTGTCATCTGCGCCAAGGGCGCCTCCGGCATCATGAAGCAGTACTCGCCGGCGCGGCTCACCAAACCGCTGCTGCGCCGCCCGGGCAGCGAGCGCGGCGAGAACGCCTTCGACGAGATCGGCTGGGACGAGGCCTTCCGGATCCTGGAAGAGAGGCTCTCGAAACTGCGCAAGACGGATCCGAAGAAGTTCGCCCTCTTCACCGGACGCGACCAGATGCAGGCGCTGACCGGCCTGTTCGCCAAACAGTTCGGCACGCCCAACTATGCCGCCCACGGCGGCTTCTGCTCGGTCAACATGGCCGCGGGCATGATCTACACCATCGGCGGCTCCTTCTGGGAGTTCGGCGGGCCGGATCTGGAGCGCGCCAAGCTGTTCGTGATGATCGGGACTGCCGAGGACCACCACTCCAATCCGCTCAAGATCGCCATTTCGAAGTTCAAGCGCCAGGGCGGGCGCTTCATCTCCATCAACCCCGTCCGCACCGGCTATTCCGCCATCGCCGACGAGTGGATCCCCATCCGCCCCGGCACCGACGGCGCCCTGCTGCTGGCGCTGATCCACGAGATCATCCATCAGGGGCTCTACGACCGCGACTTCCTCATCCAGTACACCAACGCCGCGCAGCTGGTGAACATGGACGAGGCCAGTACCGAATACGGGATGTTCGTCCGCTTCGAGGTGCCGCCCGAAGAGGGCTGCTTCGATCCCCAGAACAAGCTGTGGTGGGACCGCGAGCTGGACCGGCCCATCAGCACCCACACGCCCGGCGCCGACCCCTACCTGCTCGGCGAGTTCCGGCTCGACGACGGCACCCCGGTGAAGCCGGCCTTCCAGCTCCTGGTCGACCGCGTGGCCGACTACACCCCGGAATGGGCGAGCGAGATCACCGGCATCCCGGTGGACACCATCCGCCGCCTGGCCTGGGAGATGGGGGTGACCGCCCGCGACCAGAAGATCGAGCTGCCGATCGCCTGGACGGACGTGTGGGGCAACGACCACGAATCGGTCACCGGCAATCCGGTCGCCTTCCACGCCATGCGCGGGCTGGCGGCCCATTCCAACGGCTTCCACACCATCCGGGCGCTGTCGATCCTGATGAGCATTCTCGGCACCATCGACCGGCCCGGCGGCTTCCGCCACAAGCCGCCCTTCCCGCGCCCCATCCCGCCCTGCGCCAAGACCCCGGCAGGCCCGGAGGGCGTGCGTCCGGGCCAGCCGCTCGACGGCATGCCGCTGGGCTGGCCGGCCGACCCCGACGACCTGTTCGTGGACGAAGACGGCGCTCCGGTGCGCATCGACAAGGCCTTCTCCTGGGAATATCCGCTCGCGGTGCACGGGCTGATGCACAACGTCATCACCAATGCCTGGCGCGGCGACCCCTACCCGATCGACACCCTCATGATCTTCATGGCCAACATGGCCTGGAACTCGACCATGAACACGGACGAGGTCCGGAAGATGCTCAACGACCGCGACGAGAACGGCGAATACCGGATCCCCTTCATCGTCGTGGCCGACGCCTTCCAGTCCGAGATGGTGGCCTTCGCCGACCTGGTGCTGCCGGACACCACCTACCTGGAGCGCCACGACGTGATGTCCATGCTCGACCGGCCGATCTCCGAATTCGACGGCCCGGTGGACTCGGTGCGCATCCCGGTGCTGCCGCCCAAGGGCGAGTGCAAGCCCTTCCAGGAGGTGCTGATCGAGCTGGGTTCGCGCCTCAAGCTGCCCGCCTTCGTCAACGAGGACGGATCGCGCAAATACCGCAACTATCCGGACTTCATCGTCAACTACGAGACCGAACCCGGCTCCGGCATCGGCTTCCTGGCCGGCTGGCGCGGCAAGGGCGGCGAGAAGTTCATGAAAGGCGAGCCCAATCCCAAGCAGTGGGAGATGTATGAAAAGCACAACTGCGTCTTCCACTACGAGCTGCCCCGCTCCTATCAGTACATGCGCAACTGGAACCAGGGCTACCTGCTGTGGGCCCAGGAACACCGCCTGACCCGCTACGCCGAACCCATCCTGATC
>JALVEM010000219.1 GCA_027030825.1 Thiohalobacter sp. | reverse complement strand
CCGCTCGACCCGCTCCCCGGGCTCGAGCTTCGAGACCACCGGCTCGATGCGTGGCGGCTTCTTCCGCCTCGCCGCCTTCTTCTTTTCTTCCCGCACCCCTTCGGTGCGCGCCTTGCGGACCTCGCGGGCACGACGCTCGGCGAGCCAGGCCTCGATCAGGCCGCGGGCACGTTCGATCAGCAGCAGCGTGATCTGGCCCGTGCGATCCATCAACGCCAGCCAGGACAGCCCCGTGAACAGGGTGACCCCGGTCAGGAACAGCGCCAGCAGGAACAGGGTGGCGCCCAGGAAGCTGAAGGCGTCCGCCAGCCCCTCGCCCACCAGATTGCCCAGCACGCCCCCGGCCGACAGCGGCAGGGCGCCGGGCTCGGGCTGGAAATGCAGGGTGGCGAGCCCGCAGCCGGCGACGACCGTGAGCAGGAAGCCCAGCCAGCGCAGCCCCAGCGTCCGATAATCGATGGTGCCCTGCGGCGTCACGCCGCGATAGAGCAGCCAGCCGCTGAAACCGACCATCACGGGGAACAGGTAGGCCATGTAGCCGAGGAGATAGAGGGCCACGTCCGCGAACCAGGCCCCGACGGGACCGCCCAGATTGCGGATCTCGCCGCTGCCGGTGCGCGACCAGCCGGGATCGACCGGGCTGTAGCTGGCCAGCGCCACCAGAAGGTAGAGCGCCAGCGCGCTCAGCAGGATCAGCGCGGCTTCGCGCACGCCTCGCTGCATGTGGACGGCCAGGGGGGCCGCCCGGGGTGATTTGCGTCTAGCCTGCGCCAAGAGGGAATCTTCGGATCATGACAATGAACTGTAGAAGCCTCTTATAACACAGGGCCACATCGAGTAAAACCTTTCGATTCACCGTGCCTGTTCCACAGTCTCCAGCGCCTCCCTGACGCGGGGATGGACGATGCGCCCGCCGGCCACGTTGATGCCGGCGGCAAGGCCGGGATCCCGCCTCCAGTCCGGATCGGAGGCGAGTTTCCGCACCCAGGGGATCAGGGCCGCCGAGAGCGCCATCGAGGCACTGCGGGGCACGGTGCCGGGCATGTTGGTGACGCCGAAATGGACCACGCCGTCCACCTCGAAGGTGGGGGCTTCCCAGGTCGTGGGCCGGGTGGTCTCGATGCAGCCGCCCTGATCGACGGAGATGTCGATGATGACGCTGCCCGGCAACATGCCTGCCACCTGCGCCCTGCTCACCAGCCGGGGGGCACGCGCACCCGGAATCAGCACGGCACCCACCAGCAGATCGGTTTCGCGGACGGCCCGGTCGATGCTGTCACGATAGGGATAGAGTGCGGTGACATTGGGCCCGAGCGCCCGCATGGCCTCGAGCCGGTCGTGGCGGCGTTCGAACACCGTGACTTCCGCCCCCAGGGCAGCCGCCACGGCGGCGGCCGCACCGCCGGCATGCCCGGCGCCCAGTACCGTGACACGCCCGCGTTCTGCAGCCGCCAGACCACCCAGCAGCGTGCCCCGCCCGCGCCGGTGCCGGTGCAGCAGCGTGGCGCCCACCTGGGTGGCCAGCCGGCCGGCCACGATGCTCATGGGGATCAGCAGCGGAAGACTGCCGTCGGCGGCCTCCACGGTCTCGAACGCCACGGCGGTCAGACCGATCGCGCACAGCCTTCGCGCCAGTTCGGGATTCGCGGCCAGATGCAGATAGCAGAAGAGCAGGTGATCGGCACGCAGATGGGCCAGGTCGGCCTCGACCGGTTCCTTGACCTTGACGATCAGGCGGGCCTGCGCATAGAGCGCAGCCGCATCCGGCACCACTTCGACGCCTAGCCGCTCGTAGTCGCCGTCGCTGTAGCCCGAGGCCTCCCCGGCGCCCGTCTCGACCAGTACCCGATGCCCTTCGGCGACCAGGTCCGCGGCGGCCTGAGGGATGAGGCCCACCCGCCCTTCCTGAGGCTTGATCTCTCTGGGGATGCCGATGTCCATGAGATGTTCCTGACTGCCTGGCGGCCGATGATACAGGATCACAAACGACGAACGCCCGTCACCGGGCGTTCGCGGCGCAAGACCGGGCGGCGTTCAACCCACCTGGCGCAGCAGGGTCTCGGCCTCTTCCTTCTGTTCGCGGCTGCCCTCCTCCAGCACCTCCTGAAGAATGCTGCGTGCACCTTCGGGATCGCCCATTTCCATGTAGGCACGGGCCAGATCCAGTTTCGTCGCCACCTCGTCGAGCGGCGCCAGCGCACCCTCCTCCTCGGGGAGCTCGGCAGTCGGCCTGGAGGGCGGCGTGATGTCGGCCTCGAGCGCCTCTTCGGAAGCCTCGTCGGTCTCCTTGCGCTCGGCTTCCATGTCGAGCACATGCAGCTCGGGCTCGGATCCGGATTCGTCGAGACCGGACGCCTCTGCCTCCGCCGGCCCGGAATCCATCGGAGGCGTCTCGATATCGCCGTGGGTTTCGGCGGGTTCGGCAACCGATGCCTCGACCTCGGCGGGGGCGGCCTGACCGGAGAAGAGCGGATTGTCCGGGCTCAGATCCTGACCCATCTCCACCACACGCTGCCAGCGGGCGTCGTCCGGATTGCCGAGCATGGCCAGCAGGGCCTCGGCCTCGGCATCGAAGTCGGCGCGGTTGCGAGCCGCATAGAGCACCTCGAGCAGCTTCACGCGCAGGTCGGGATTCTCGGGTTCCTTGTCGATGACGCCGCGAATCAGCTCCTCGGCCTGCTGGTACCGACCATAGGCCAGATAGACATCGGCCTCGGCCAGCGGATCCGCCTCGGCCTCCTCCCGCATGGTGTCCATGCCACTGACGGCGAAGTCGGTAAACAGCGAGGAATCGGTCTGGGGACCGGCGGCTTCCCGGGCTTCCGCGCCGGTCTCGGCCACCGGGGCTTCGGCCGCTGCCGCCGCCTCGACAGTAGTAGTCTCGGGTTCCGAAGCCGGCCGCTCGCGCAGGATGCTTTCCTCGAACCCGACCTCCGGCGCCTGCCGGCCGCGCCGCGCCATCCAGAGAAGCAGCAGCAGGAAGAGCAGGATGCCCCCGCCCACGGCCTGGTAGACGGGAT
>JALVEM010000218.1 GCA_027030825.1 Thiohalobacter sp. | reverse complement strand
GCCCTCCAGGTAGAAGGGCCGGACCCGACTGATGAGCCACTTCTGCGGCGTGGGGTCGAAGGTCACGGGCGTCCAGCGGGCCACACCGTCGGGATTCTGCTCCGGCAGGGCCAGCCTGAGCCACGGGGTGGTCGTGTAGTCGGTCTCCTCGGACACGCTGTAGACGAAATCCGGCTCACTCGGCCAGTAGATCACCCCGTCACGCTCCGGGGTCAGGAACCAGACGTCGTCGAATTGCAGCGTGCTGGCCGGGCCATAAATGTCCATGACCTCCTTGGCCGCCATGAGCAGGGCCTTGTGCATGAGGTCCGGCTCGCCACCGACCCGAAAGATGCCGGCCTCGTTCGCGGGATCGAAACGGTCACGGCGGCTGCGCAGCAACGGGCCGCGGCGCTCCACGAGCCGGTCGAAGCGCCGGGCGAGGGTCCGGGGATCCGTGGCGCGCAGGCGCCTTTCGACGAGGGCTGCAAAGCGATCCAGACTGGCAGTGGCCACATCGAGCTCGGCGAGATCGACCTCGATGATCTGCTGCAGCATTTCACGGGTCTGCGCGATCCGCCCCTCGATCTCGAGGTCGCGGATCACGAAGAACAGCACGGAGAGCCCGATGAGCGAGCCGGCCAGGAATACGCCGATGACCAGCGTGGTGAACTGCCTGCCCAGTGATGAAAACACGCTCACGCCCGCGCGGCCTCTCTCGTCCGGTCATGCACGGGCGTCGTTCGCATCACGCCCGCTCTGTACCGGGATCGGCCGGCGGCGTCAAAACTTGAACGCCGTCACACATCCGGCGGAAAAGGCGATTTCCCGAAGATGCCGGAGTTCTCAGGAAGCCTGGGCATCCTCGCCGCCGGATCTGGCCTTGTGGCGGGCCACCGCTTCCTTGACCATCTTCTGCAGTTCGCCCTTCTGGTAGAGATCCAGCGTGATGTCGCAGCCGCCGATCAGCTCACCGTTGATGTAGATCTGCGGGAAGGTCGGCCAGTTCTGGAACTTGGGCAGGTTCTCGAAGATCTCGGGGTCCGCCAGCACGTTGACATAGGCGAATTCCTCGCCGCAGGCCTGCAGCGCCTGGGCCGCGCGGCTCGAATAGCCGCACATGGGCATGTCGGGGGTGCCCTTCATGAAGATCACGACCGGGTAGCTCTCCACGGCCTCCCGGATACGGTCCATCACGTCCATGGTTCCAACCTCTCTGTGTTCGTTGCCTGAGTGATGTCAGGAATCTTTCCGTGGCTGCCAGTCTAACCGGGCCCGCGCTCCGATAAAAGGCAGGCTTCTCAGGGTATCTCCCTGCTCCGATTGTCGACATGGCGCTGCAGCCAGAGTTCCAGCAGGGCGAGATGCCAGAGCTTGCTGCCCTGCAGGCGGGTGTGATGCCGCTCGGGGGCCGCCAGCAGCCGATCCACGTAGCGCCGCCGATAGAGCCCCCGCTCGCGGCAGGCGCGGGCGTCGAGGATGTCGCGCATGAACTCGAGGAAGGGACCGCGCACGTACTTGAGCGCCGGCACGGGGAAGTATCCCTTGGGTCGGTCGATGACCGCGTCCGGCAGCCGGCCGCGCGCGATCCGCTTGAGCACGTGCTTGCCTCCGGAGCCCAGCTTGTATTCCGGCGGCATGCGGGCGGCGAGCTCCACCAGCTTCTGGTCGAGGAAGGGCACGCGCGCCTCCAGTCCCCAGGCCATGGTCATGTTGTCCACCCGCTTGACCGGGTCGTCCACGATCAGCGTGGTGACGTCGAAGCGCAGCACCTGGTCGATGAAGGTCTCGGCCCCGGGCCGGGTGAGATGCCAGGCCACCAGCCCCTTCGTGTAGTCGAAGTGCGGGCACTCCAGAGCCGTCATCTCGCAGTATTCCTCGTGGTCGCGGTCGAAATAGTGGCGCGCGAAGCGTTCCTCGGCCGGCCCCGTCTCCTCCGCCATGCGCGGATACCAGAAATAGCCGGCGAACACCTCGTCCGCCCCCTGCCCGCTCTGCACGACCTTGACCGATCGGGAGACCCGTTCCGCCAGCAGATAGAAGGCCACGGCGTCCTGGCCGAACATGGGCTCGGCCATGGCGTCCACCGCCTCCGGCAGCCGGGCAAGCACCTGGTCGTTCGGGATGTGATAGCGGTGATGGTCGGTCTCGTACATGGCCACCACCTGGTCGGAATACTCGAACTCGCTGCCGGCCTCTTCCGGCTGGTCCTCGAAGCCCACGGAATAGGTGCGGATGTGCTCGACACCCGCCTCGGCCAGCAGGGCCACCAGCAGGCTGGAGTCGAGCCCGCCGGAGAGCAGCACCCCGACCGGCACGTCGGCGATCGCAAGCCGCCGGCGCACGGCCTCGCGCAGCGCCTCGTGCACGGCCTCGATCCATTCCGCCTCGTCGCGGGGGCCGTCCGCCGGTCGCGTGGCTTCCAGGTCCCAGTAGCGCACCAGCTCGCGGCGGCCGTCGGCATGCACCGTCAGATGGTGGGCCGGCGGCAGCTTGCGCAGCCCCCGCAGCACGGTCCGCGGCGCCGGCACCACGGCATGCAGCGTGAACAGATGATGGAGTGCGACCGAGTCCAGGCCCGTGTCCACCCCGCCGGCGGCCAGCAGGGCCTGACTGTTGGAGGCAAAGCGGAAGCGGTGCCGGTCCAGCGTGTAGTAGAGCGGCTTGATGCCCATGCGGTCCCGGGCAAGGAACAGCCGCCGGCGCCGCGGATCGTGGATGGCGAAGGCGAACATGCCGTGCAACCGCTGCACGCAGTCGCTGCCCCATTCCGCATAGGCCTTGAGAATGACCTCGGTGTCGCCGGTGGTCCGGAAGGCATGGCCACGCACCCGCAGTTCCTTGCGCAATTCGGGATAGTTGTAGATGGTGCCGTTGAAGACGATGGCCAGCCCGGTATCCGGATCGACCAGCGGCTGGTTGGCGCGCGGCGACAGATCGATGATGGCGAGCCGCCGGTGGCCCAGGGCCACGGCACCGTCGAGATGCCGGCCTTCGTGATCGGGACCGCGCCGGGCGAGCCTGGGCAGCATGGCATCCAGAATGCCGGCTTCGGCCGTCCGCCCGTCGAACCGGATTTCCCCGCACAGCCCGCACATGGTTCAGTCGGCCACCACCTCGAGGCGGGAGGTCACGCGCACAACGCCCGGCACGCTGCTCGCCAGACGCACGGCCCGCCGAACGACGGCGTCGCTGGAAACGCGACCCTGGAGGATCACCACGCCCTGCCGCACACCGACCCGGATCGCCATCGCCGGAATCTGCGGATCCTTCACGAACAGAGTGTTGATCCGGGACGCGATGGCGGCATCCCGATGCTGTTGCTCCTGCGGGCGGCCATCCTCGTCCGAGGCGTAACCTCCGGGCGCGGTGCCGCTGACGACCAGCGCACCGCAGCCGGAGAGCAGCATCGCGAGCAGGAGCAACAGGCCCCGGAAACCGTTCAGGCGACTCATGAACCCCGCGCCCCCTCGTCCGGCACTCCCCAGCCGCCCCCGCCCGGCGTCTCGATGCGCAGCCGATCACCCGGCTGCAGATCAACCGTCGTCTTGGGCGGCAGCGGTCGGCCATTGAGCCGATTCACTCCACAGGCCCCGTCTTCACCCCCCGCCAGACCCCAGGGACAGTGACGCCGCCGTTCGGTGAGCAGGGTGACGGTGGCAGGGGCCAGGAATTCGTATTCGCGCACCAGGCCGTCGCCTCCGGGGTTCCGGCCCGCCCCGCCGGAACCCGTGCGCACGGCGTATTCGACGATGCGCACCGGATGCTGGCTCTCCAGCACTTCGATGGGGGTGTTGCGGGTGTTCGTCAGATGCGTCTGCACGGCCGAGCGCCCCGGATGGCGCGGACCCCCGCCCATTCCGCCGCCGAGCGTTTCGTAGTAGTCCCAGGCCGCGCCCGCAGCCCGGCTGCCCATGGCCAGGTTGTTCATGGTGCCCTGGCTGGCCGCCGGAATGCGGTCGGGCAGGGCCTGTGCCAGCGCGCCCAGCACCACATCCACCACGCGGCTCGAGGTCTCGACGTTGCCGGCCGCCACGGCGGCCGGTCGGCGGGCGTTGAGCAACGAGCCCTCCGGCACCCGGATGCGGATCGGACGGAAGGCCCCGTCGCAGGCAGGGGTGTCCCCGGGCATCAGGCAGCGGAACACGTAATAGACGGCCGCGACCGTGACCGAGAGGGGGCAGTTCACGTTGCCGGGCGTCTGCGCCGCGGTCCCGGTGAAATCCACCTCGACATCCTCATGCAAGCGCCGAATCGTGACCCGGATCGGCAGATCGCAATGCCCCAGGCCGTCGTCGTCGAGCCGGTCCACGAAGCGATACTCGCCCTCCGGCAGCTCCCCGACCAGCGTGCGCGCCATGCGTTCGCCATAGTCGTTGAGCGCCTCCAGAGTCGTCCCGTAGGCCACGGCGCCCATGCGCGCAACGAGTGCCTCGAGCCTTGCGATGCCCGTCCGATTGGCCGCCACCTGGGCGGCAAGATCCCCCGCCATGCGCATCGGATCCGAGAAGTGGCCGAGCAGCCGTTCGTGGAAGGCCGTGTCCGGCTCCCCGCCACGAATCAGCAGCGACGGCGGAATCACCAGGCCCTCCTCGTCGAGATGGCGGGAGAGCGGCATGGAACCCGGCGATTCCGCCCCGATGTCGGCATGGTGCGCCCGGTTGGCGACGAAGCCGACCCGCTCGCCGGCATGAAAGACGGGCGCGATCAGGGTGACGTCGGGCAGATGGGTGCCGCCGAGGAAGGGGTCGTTGAGAATGAGCATGTCGCCCGGATGCCAGTCGGTGGCATCGACCAGGGACCGCATGGCCCAGGCCATGCTGCCCAGATGCACCGGGATGTGAGCCGACTGGGCCGCCAGCCGCCCGGCAGCGTCGAATACAGCGCAGGAAAAGTCCAGCCGGTCGCGGATGTTGGGCGAGAAGGCCGCACGCTGCAGCACGGCACCCATCTCGTCGCTCACGGCGCGGATGCGGCTGGCGAACAGGCCCAGTTCGATGCGATCCAGGAGACTCCCTCCCTCGTTCATGAAGTGCGTCATTGTCCTCCAGGAACCCGGCCCTGACAAATCTGCATCACGATGGTGCAATCCGGAACGAAAAGCCCTTATCATGACAGGGCAATTCCGGAAACGCGTGACATGGACCGAATCCGGCACCTGCTCGGCATCGACACTGCAGCCACCAGCCATCACGAGAAATGGATCTCGGGGATCGGCGGCTTCTGCGGCATCCTTGCCATCTTCGTCTCGAGTGGACTCTTCTTCGAAGGCATCGACCACCTCCTGATCGTCGCCTCGATGGGGGCCTCGGCCGTGCTGCTCTTCGCGGTGCCGCACAGTCCGCTGGCCCAGCCCTGGAACGTCCTCGTCGGCCACGTGATCTCGGCCGTCATCGGCGTCACCTGCTCGAAATGGATCCCGAACCAGTGGCTGGCCGGCGCCGTGGCCGTGGGCGGCGCCATCACCGCGATGCATTACACGAAGAGCATCCATCCGCCCGGTGGCGCTTCTGCCCTGGTGGCCGTGGTGGGTGGCGCTTCCATCCAGCAGGCAGGCTACCTCTACGTGCTGCAGCCGGTGGCGCTCAACGCGCTGACCATCGTGATCGCGGCGCTCCTGTACAACCTGCCGTTCGACTGGCGACGCTATCCACAGGCACTGGCCCGCCCGCCCCGTCCCGTCTCCCCGGGGACACGCGAGGCCATTCCTCACGAAAACCTGGTCTACGCCCTGAGCCAGATCGACAGCCTGGTCGACATCTCCGAGGACGACCTGCTGGAGATCTACGAACTGGCGACCGGCAGGCCGCATCCGCAGAAAGGCGGCGCGGATCGGAGAAGAACATCACGGTCGCCTTCCTGAACCCGTTTCCGCCGCTGCGCCGGCGACCTTGCAATCCCCATCGCCCTGCCTTATCCTCGCGTTCCTTACAAAAACGCTCAAGATTCGAGTCACACGGCATCCATCCAATCAATTCTCGGAGGAAGTACTGATGAACCCATTGAAGTCCATTACCGGCACCCTGGTCTCCGGTGTCATCCTGGCGCTCCTCATCATCTTCGGTCTCAAGGCCGCCGGCGAGAACATCACCAGCAACCATATCGAATGGACCGTCTGGCTCCACGTGATCGCCGGCATCACCTGGATCGGGCTGCTCTATTACTTCAACTTCGTGCAGGTGCCCGCCGTGGCCAAGGCCCTGGCCGACAAGGAACCCGGTCCTGCCGCCATCAACAAGTACGTCGCCCCCCGCGCCCTGCTCTGGTTCCGCTGGGCCGCCGTCGTGACCTGGCTGACCGGTGCCGCTGCCCTCTGGAAGATGGGCATACTGGGAGCGGCCTTCACCTTCGAGAACTTCACCTTCGCCAGCAACACTTCGATCATCGGCATGGGCGCCTGGCTGGGCACCATCATGCTGTTCAACGTCTGGGTGCTGATCTGGCCCAATCAGAAGAAGATCCTCGGCCTCGACGGCAAGGAGCACAGCGCCGACGAGATCGCGAAGGCCAAGACCGTGGCGCTGATGGCCTCGCGTACCAACACCCTGCTCTCGATCCCGATGCTGCTGGGCATGACCGGCTACGCGCACGGCCTGCCCTTCTGACGGTTCGCACGGGATGGCATCCGCGGGCCCGGCATTTGCCGGGCCCGCTGCTTTTGGATTAGAATTCTGACCTTGCTTCGGCGGCGGCCCTTCGGCTGCCGTTTTGGTTTTCGGGGCACAGCCCCGGCAAGCGGACATCATGACGACACATCTCATGCAAACCTATGCCCGTCTGCCCGTGCATTTCTCGCACGGCAGCGGCGCCTGGCTCTGGGACACACAAGGCAGGCGATATCTGGATGCGCTCTCGGGTATCGCAGTCTGCAATCTCGGCCACGCCCATCCTGACGTGACCGAGGCCCTCTGCCGGCAGGCGGAAAAGCTCGTCCACTGCTCGAACCTCTACGAGATCCCGCTCCAGGAACGGCTGGCCGAGGCGCTCTGCGCCCACAGCGGCATGGAACGCGCCTTCTTCTGCAACAGCGGTGCCGAGGCCAACGAGGCCGCCATCAAGCTCGCGCGGGCCCACGCCCATCGCAAGGGCAATCGCAACCCGGTCATCGTGGTGATGGAGAACACCTTCCACGGCCGGACCCTCGCCACGCTCACCGCCACCGGCAACCGTCGCGTGCAGGCCGGCTTCGAGCCTCTGTTGACGGGTTTCGTGCGCGTGCCGTTCGACGACCTGGAATCCATCGAGGCACTGGCGCGCGATCGCCAGGACATCTGTGCCGTGCTCGTCGAACCGGTCCAGGGCGAAGGCGGCGTGCGCGTGCCGGCCGCGGACTATCTGCCGGGGCTGCGCCGGATCTGCGACGAGAACGGCTGGCTGCTCATGCTCGACGAGGTGCAGACCGGCATGGGACGCAGCGGGCGATGGTTCGCCTTCCAGCATCACGAAGACGCCCTCCCGGACGTGATCACGCTCGCCAAGGCGCTCGGCAACGGCGTCCCCATCGGTGCCTGCCTGGCACGCGGCGAGGCCGCCGAAGTGTTCCAGCCCGGCAGCCACGGATCCACCTTCGGCGGCAATCCGCTCGCCTGTTCCGCAGCGCTGGCCGTGGTGCACGCCATGGAACGCGACCGGCTCCCGGAACGGGCCGACGAGATCGGTGCACGCCTGGCATCGGGCTTCAGGGAAAAACTGGGTGATGTCGAGGGCGTGACGGCGATTCGCCAGCGCGGCCTCATGCTCGGCATCGAGCTCGACCGTGACTGCGGCGACCTGGTGAGCCAGGCCCTCGAGGAAGGACTGCTGATCAACGTCACGGCAGGCAACGTGGTGCGGCTGCTGCCGCCCCTGGTCCTGGATGCGGAACAGGAGACCCTGCTTCTCGACGGGGTGAGCAGGCTGATCCGGGATTTCCTGCAACCCATGGCGGAGTGTGCATCGTGACTGCGCCACGGCACTTTCTCACCCTGCTCGACCTCGGCCCCGAGGAACATGCCGCCCTGATCCGGCGTGCGCTCGAACTCAAGCGCCTGCAGCGGGAACGCCGGCCTCACCGGCTGCTCGAAGGCCGGGTGCTCGCCATGGTGTTCGAGAAGTCCTCGACCCGTACGCGCGTCTCCTTCGAGGCCGGCATGGCACAGATGGGCGGGCACGCCATCTTCCTCTCGCCCCGCGATACCCAGCTCGGCCGCGGCGAACCGGTGCCGGACACCGCCCGCGTGCTCTCGCGCATGGCGGACGCCATCATGATCCGCACCTTCGAGCACGAGAAGATCGAGACCTTCGCCGCCCATGCCACGGTGCCGGTGATCAACGCGCTCACGGACCGCTTCCACCCCTGCCAGCTGCTGGCGGACATCCTGACCTGGGTCGAACATCGTGGCGACATCAAGGGGCGGACTGCCGCCTGGATCGGCGACGGCAACAACATGTGCCATTCCTGGATCAACGCCACCCGCGTCTACGACTTCCGGCTGCGGATCGCCGTACCCGAAGGCTACGACCCGGACCCGGACATCCTGGCCGCGGCCGGCGACCGGGTCACCCTGATGCGCGATCCGCTCGAGGCGGCCCGCGATGCGGATCTGGTGACCACGGATGTCTGGGCCAGCATGGGACAGGAAGGGGAGCAGGCGCGGCGTTCGGTGGCCTTCAGGAACTACCAGGTGGACGAGCGCGTGATGGCCGCCGCGAAGCCGGATGCGCTCTTCATGCACTGCCTGCCCGCCCACCGAGGCGAGGAGGTCGCCGCCTGTGTCATCGACGGTCCGCAGAGCGTGGTCTGGGACGAGGCCGAGAACCGCCTCCATGCCCAGAAGGCCCTGCTGGAATTCCTCATTCTGGGCTCCGGCGCAGGCTGATCGCGTGTCCCCTGCGCTTCAGGATTCCGGCCGCATGATCGACTTGAGCCGGTCGATGTTGGTGTGGCGCACGTCCTTCCCCTTGACCAGATAGATCACGTACTCGCAGATGTTGCGCGTGTGGTCGCCGATGCGCTCGAGCGCGCGCGCCGCCCACATGACGTTGAGCGCATGGGGAATGCTGCGGGGATCTTCCATCATGTAGGTGACCAGCAGCCGCATGATGTCCTCGTATTCCTGGTCGATGCGCCGGTCCATGTGCCACACCTCGATCGCCTTTTCCGCATCCATGCGGGCGAAGGTGTCCAGCGCCTCGCGCAGCATCTCGCGCACCATCTCGCCCATGTGTTCCAGGCGGCCGAACAGGCGTTCGCTGGCCGCCCGCTTCTCCTCGGCGAGCGCCATGCGCGCGATGCGCTCGGCCTCGTCGCCGATGCGCTCCAGATCGGTGATGGTCTTGATCACCGCCATCACGAGCCGCAGGTCGCTGGCCGTGGGCTGCCGGCGGGCGAGGATGAAACTGCATTCCTCGTCGATGGCCACTTCCATGGCGTTCACGCGCATGTCGTTCTCGACCACCTCCTCGGCGAGCCGCGTATCGTTGCTGAGCAGCGCCGTGACGGCGTCGTGGATCTGCTGTTCCACCAGCCCGCCCATGGCCAGCGCGCGGCTGTGGATCTCTTCCAGCTCGGCGTCGTACTGGCGCGAGATGTGCCCGTGCAGGGGTGCTGAGTCCTGGTCCATGAATTTCCCTCTCTCGGTTGCGATTCCCGGCATCCATCCCGGCGACTGCCCGACCACACCGGGATCACCGGGACCGTGCCAGTCTATCGTGTTTCCGTGACACCCATGTTACAGCCAAAGCAGTGTCTCGCCCACCGTGCACAGGGACTGCTATCATGAGCGGAAACACCGCATGGAATCCGGCATGGAAGACAAGACCCGCGCCACCATCGACCTGGCCAGCCCGGAACTCTACATCAATCGCGAGCTCAGCCTGCTGGCCTTCAACCATCGCGTGCTGGAGCAGGCCCGGGACGAGCACACGCCCCTGCTCGAGCGCCTGCGATTCCTGTGCATCTCCAGCACCAACCTCGACGAGTTCTTCGAGATCCGGGTGGCGGGCATCAAGCAGAAGATCGCCATCGGCTCCGTGGAGACCGGTTCCGACGGCTTCACCCCGCAGGAGGTGATGCATCGCATCAGCGAGACCGCGCACCAGCTGGTCGACGAGCAGTATCGGGTCCTCAACGAGGAGCTCATTCCCGCGCTGGAGAAGGAATCCATCCGCTTCGTGCGCCGCACCGACTGGACCGAGCGCCAGGCCGAGTGGGTCCGCCACTTCTTCGAGAACGAGCTGCTGCCGGTCCTGAGCCCGCTGGGACTGGACCCGGCCCACCCCTTCCCGCGCATTCTCAACAAGAGCCTGAACTTCATCGTCTCCCTCGAGGGCAAGGACGCCTTCGGGCGTTCCGGCGGCATCGCCATCGTCCAGGCGCCCCGCTCGCTGCCGCGTCTGATCCAGCTGCCGCCGGAAGAGACGGACGCCGGTCCCTACGACTTCGTGTTCCTGTCGTCGATCATCCATGCCTTCGTGGACGACCTGTTCCCCGGCATGCAGGTGACGGGCTGCTACCAGTTCCGCGTCACCCGCAACAGCGACCTGTTCGTGGACGAGGAAGAGATCGACGACCTCATGCGCGCCATGGAGGGCGAGCTGCTGTCGCGCCGCTACGGGGACGCGGTGCGCCTGGAGGTGGCCGACAACTGCACCCGGGAGATGGCGGAATTCCTGCTGGAACAGTTCGGCCTGGGCGAGGAAGACCTCTATCAGGTCAACGGCCCGGTCAATCTCAACCGACTGCTCGCCATCGCCGACCTGGTGGACCGGCCGGATCTGAAGTTCCCGCCCTTCAAGCCCTCGCGCCCGAAGGAACTGGCGCCGGAGCAGAACTACTTCGAGGCGCTGCGCAAGCAGGACATCCTGTTGCATCATCCGTTCGAGTCCTTCTCGCCCGTGATCGACTTCGTCCGCCAGGCGGCCGTCGATCCCCATGTCCTGGCGATCAAGCAGACCCTGTACCGGACCGGTCCGGATTCGG
>JALVEM010000217.1 GCA_027030825.1 Thiohalobacter sp. | reverse complement strand
GTCTCCCTCCCGGATCTCGGGCAGATAGCGCTGCACCATGATCGCCTCGCTGCCGTGGCGGGTGAGGGTTTCCAGGATCACGTTGGTGTTCGGGTCGCCGTGGGAGACGGCGAAGATGGAGGCGCCCCCCATGGCGAACAGCGGCTTGACGACCACCCGGCCGTGCCGTTCGATGAAGGCGCGGATGCGCCGGCTGTCGCGATCCACCAGCGTGGGCGGTATGAGATCCGGAAACCAGGTGATGGCGAGCTTCTCGCTGATCTCGCGCAGTCCCCGGGGATCGTTGACCACCGGCACGCCGCCGTTCCGGACGTGATCGAGCATCCAGGTCAGGGCCATGTACTGCATGTCCACCGGCGGGTCCTTGCGCATGAGCACCCGGTCGACGTGGGCCGGATCGAGGGGCGCGGTCACGGGTTCGCCGGCGCGATACCAGTGTTCGGGGTCGTCCGCCACTTCCACGGGCGTCAACCGGGCTATCGGCCGGTCCTCCTCGAGCCAGAGATCGCCGGCCTCCATCACGTACAGTTCCCAGCCGCGCGCCTGGGCGGCCAGCAGCATGGCGAAGCTGGAATCCTTGCGGGGCTGGATGGATCCGATCGGATCCATGAGCATGGCCAGTCGCAGGCTCATCGGGCGTTGCGGTGCTCGGCCAGTTCGCGCGCTGCGGCCAGCAGGGCCAGCCGCGCGATGACGCCGTAGGTATAGAACCGGTTGGGCTCGGCGTCCGGGTCCCGGTCCCGGTCCGGGATGTTGCAGGACTCGTGGAAGGCCAGCGGCTCGAAGTGCATGCCCGGGGCGTTGAGGTTCTCGTCCGGCCCGCGTTCGGTGTGCACCCGGTAGAAGCCGCCGACCACGAAATGGTCGATCATGTAGACCACGGGCTCGGCCACGGCCTCGTTCGGCCCCCAGGTCTCGTAGCTGTAGACGCCTTCCTGCAGCAGCAGCCGGGTCACCGGGGCTCCACCCTTCATGGACTGCAGCCGGGTGCGTTGCCGGCGGTTCAGCTGCCGGACTTCTTCCACGGAGCGCACCGAGATGATCGCCATGCCGTAGGTGCCGGCATCGGCCTTGATGACGACGAAGGGCGGGCGGTCGATGCCGTATTCGTCATATTTCCGTCGGATCTCCGTCAGCAATCTGTCGACGTTCTTCTCCAGGCAGTGCTTGCCCTCGGGATCCTGCAGGTTCAGTTCGCCGCAGTTGCGGAACATCGGATTGATCAGCCAGGGGTCGATGTCGATCAGGCGGGCGAACTCGCTGGCCACCTCGTGGTAGTGCGAGAAGTGGCCGGACTTGAGCCGGTTCGACCAGCCAAGCGCCGGGGGCGGGAACATCATCTGCTCGATGTCTTCGAGAATCGGCGGGATGCCGCCGATGAGGTCGTTGTTGAGGACGATCACGCAGGGGTCGAAATCCGCCAGGCCCACCCGGCGGCCGCGCCGCACCACGGGCTCCTGGATCAGGGTGCGGCCGGAGGGCAGCGCGAAGCTGGCCGGCGCCTCGAGATCCTCGCGCAGGGAGCCGATGCGCACCTCGTAGCCCGCCTTCTCGATGATCTCGCGCAGGGTGGCCAGGCTCTCCAGATAGAAGAGGTTGCGGGTGTGGTCTTCCGGGATCAGCAGGATCTGGCTGGCCGTGTCGCAGATCTGTTCCATCTTGGCCTGGAAGGCCTGCACGCACAGAGGAATGAAGGCCGGGTTCAGGTTGTTGAAACCGGCCGGGAACAGGTTGGTGTCCACCGGCGCGATCTTGAAGCCCGCGTTGCGCAGGTCGACCGAGGCATACAGCGGTGCCGGAGTCTGGCGCCACTCGCTGCGCAGCCAGGACTCGATCCGGCTCTGTTCGGCGAGCAGGCGGGATTCGATCTCGTGCAGCGGCCCGGTCAGGGCCGTCACCAGATGCGGTACGTGCGAAAGCGCGGGGCTGGACATAAAGTTTGGAGGTTTCCGGACGCTAAGGCAGTAGGAAATGGACTCGATATGATAGTCCAAAGCCGCATTCCGGTGCGAATGTCCGGCGATCCGGTACGGTGCGGACGGTGGATTCTCGTTCGCGAGTGTGCTAACAATCCGTGCTCTGCCTCGCAGATCACGGGTTAGATCAGATAAGGAAGGATCCATGGGGGAAGCTGTGGAAACCGCGAGCACCCGTCAGGACTCCCTCGAGGGGCTGCGGGTGATGATCATCGATGACAGCAAGACCATCCGCCGCACGGCGGAAACCCTCCTGAAGAAGGCCGGGTGCGAGGTCATCACCGCCACCGACGGCTTCGAGGCGCTGGCCAAGATCGCCGATCACAAGCCCGACATCATTTTCGTCGACATCATGATGCCCCGGCTCGACGGCTATCAGACCTGCGCCCTCATCAAGCACAACCGGGCGTTCCGGGACACGCCCGTCATCATGCTCTCGAGCAAGGACGGGCTCTTCGACCGCGCCCGCGGCCGCATCGTCGGTTCCGAAAGGTATCTCACCAAGCCCTTCTCGAAGGAAGAGCTGCTGGGAGCCATCCGGGAGTATGCCGGGGGCTGACCCCGGCGTCTCCGTCCGTTTCTCCACCGTACCGGCCGCACCGCTTCCCGGTTTCGCAACGCGACGAGTTATTCGTGCTGGCACGACAAATGCTAAACAATTCCGGGGAGCGGGCGATAACCCCAGCGAAGGGCGCAATCCCGGAATCCGACAAGGACGCAAGTGACATCTGTTAAGGAGTGAAGAGCATGGCACGTATCCTCATCATCGACGATTCGCCGACCGAGATCCACGTCCTCAAGGGCATGCTGGAGAAGAACGGCTTCGAGACGCTCACGGCCGAGAGTGGCGAACAGGGGATCGAGCTCGCCCGATCGGAGAAGCCCGACCTCGTGCTCATGGACGTGGTCATGCCCGGGCTCAACGGTTTCCAGGCCACGCGCCAGCTCACGCGCGACGAGGAGACCAGGTCCATTCCGGTCATCATCTGCACGACCAAGGACCAGGAGACCGACAAGGTCTGGGGCAAGCGTCAGGGCGCCAGGGATTACATCACCAAGCCCGTGAGCGAAAAGGAACTGGTCGACAAGATCCGGAGCACACTGGGAACCGGTTGAACAGGGAGCGTTGATCATGAATGCGAGGTCCGAGGGAAGCAGGGCCTATGCGCTGCTGAAGTCCATCGAATCGCAGGTGCGCGAACATGCCGCGCCCCTGCCCATCGAGATCCAGGTGCGCGAGGACTGGGTCGGCATCGGATTCCGGATCGGCGATCACCGCCTGCTTGCGCCCCTGGGCGAAGTCGTCGAGATCCTGACTCATCCCGCCATGTCGTCCGTGCCCGGCACCCGCAAGTGGGTGCGCGGGATCGCCAACGTACGCGGCAACCTGTTGCCCATCATGGACCTGCGCGGTTACCTCGAGGGGCGGGCGACCGTGCCCTCGCGACGCAGCCGGATCCTGGTCATCGATCACGAGGGCGTGTACTCGGGCCTGGTCGTCGACGAGGTGCTGGGGTTGCGGCATTTCCTGCCCGAGGAGCGCGTGAGTCGGGTGGAACTGCCCGAATCCTATCAACCCTATCTGGATGGAGGCTTTTCTGCGGGCGGCGAGACCTGGGGCGTCTTCAGCCTTCGACGGCTTGCGGAAACGCCGCAGTTTCTGCATGCCGCCGTGTGAAGCGGGCCGGCCGCCCGTGAACGGAAACAAGTGACACTGTCAGGAGACAAGTGATGAGTACAGCGAGCGTCAAGGGAAGCCAGGGCAACCGGACGATGATCCTTCTCGGGATCCTCATGATCGCTTCGGTCATCGCCATGGTGGGTGTGTTCAGTTACATCGGCAGGGAAACCGTATTCGATCAGGAGCGGATCGGCTACACCAGCGAACAGCAGGTACTGTCACAGCAGATTGCGAAATCGGCCCTGGCGGCGTCATCCGGCGAAGAGAAGGCGTTCGATGACCTGTCGACCTACCGTGCGCAGTTCGTCGTCACCCTGGATCGGCTGCGCAACGGCAATCCGGAGACGGGCCTGCCTCCGATTACCGAGGAAGATCCTTTCGATGCCGAACTTTCCGCCCTGGAGAAAGAGTGGAAAAGATTCGATGCCGCGGTCAATACGGTGCTCGAAGGCAAGGAAACCATTCTCCTCCTGAGTGAGGCGGTGAGTGTCATCAGCGCCCAGATGGAGGGGCTGATCGATGCCTCCGAGTCGGTGGTCAATACACTGGTGGCGAAGGGGGCATCCCCCCGCGTCATAAGCATCGCCAGTCGGCAGCTCATGCTGGCCCAGCGAATCGTCAACAATGTCGCCAGCGTGTTGGCAGGCACCAGCGGCGTGGAGGGTACAGAGCAGTTTGCAGCCGATGTCGAGGAATTCGGCACCGTGCTGGAAGGCCTGATCCGGGGCTCGAAGGACATTCCGAAGATCAAGGACAAGAAGGTCCAGGACAAGCTCTTCGACGCCTCCATGCAGTTCAAGGTCGTGTCGGATTACGTCGGCGAGATCCTCGACAACGCCGAGGAGATCCTGGCGGTGCAGGATGCCGCGAAGCAGACAGCCGAGATTTCCGATGCCGTCCATGCGGCCAGCACCAGGCTGCATGATGCGATCCTGGCAGCGGCGGCGGCCCGCCCCGTGAAGGCGGAGCACGCTTATGCGCTCGGCGCCATCGCCCTGGTCTGCCTCATCCTGCTGGGCTGGAACATGAAGCGCGATGCGGAGAAGCGGGCCGAGGCCGAGCGTCAGGCGAACGAGCGCAATCAGCAGGCCATCCTGCGGCTGCTCGACGAGATGAGCAATCTCGCCGACGGCGACCTCACGAGCTACGCCACCGTGACCGAGGACTTCACCGGCGCCATCGCGGACTCCATCAACTACACCATCGACGCCCTGCGCGATGTGGTCACCACCATCAACACCACGTCCGAGCAGGTCGAGTCCGCGGCCGAGCAGACCAAGGCCACGGCCATGAACCTCGCCGAGGCCAGCGAGCACCAGGCCCAGGAGATCACCTCGGCGGTGACGGCCATCAACGAGATGGCGGTCTCCATCAGCGAGGTTTCCGAGAATGCCTCGGAGACCGCGGACCTCGCCCAGAAGTCGGTGGAAATCGCCAACAAGGGCGGCAAGACCGTGAAGCGCACCATCGAGGGCATGGACCAGATCCGCGAGCACATCCAGGAGACTTCCAAGCGCATCAAGCGTCTCGGCGAATCCTCGCAGGAGATCGGCGACATCGTGGAACTGATCAACGACATCGCCGAGCAGACCAACATCCTGGCCCTGAATGCCGCCATCCAGGCGGCCATGGCCGGCGAGGCGGGTCGCGGTTTCGCGGTGGTCGCCGACGAGGTGCAGCGGCTGGCCGAGCGTTCCTCCAACGCCACCCGCCAGATCGAGGCCCTGGTGAAGACCATCCAGGCCGACACCAACGAGGCGGTGATCTCCATGGAACAGAGCACCGCGGGCGTGGTGACCGGCGCCCAGCTGGCCGAGGACGCCGGCGAGGCGCTCGAGGAGATCGTGAGCGTGTCGCAGCAGGTGGCCGAGTACGTGGAGAACATCTCCAATTCCGCCGCCCAGCAGACGCGCGCCGCCCAGGAGATCACGGCGACGATGAACGTCATCCAGGAGATCACCACGCAGACCAACGCCGGCACCAACGAGACGGCCGCCTCGATCGGCAACCTCGTGGAACTGGCCAAGGACCTGCGCAAGTCGGTCGCCGGCTTCAAGCTGCCTGAATGACGGACGCGGGTGACGACGCGTGGATGCAGCCATGAACATGCCGGACTGTCCGGACAGGAGCGACCGGATGGACGACACGGGGTTCGGGCGCTGGGCGCGCCTGATCCGGGAGCGGACCGGCCTTCACATCGGCGAGGAGCGCCGCGGCTTTCTCCTCGCCGGGCTGCGGGACCGCATGCGGGCCAGTGGCTGCGAGGATCTGGAGCACTACTATCGGCGCATGCGCGATCTCAGGGGCCATGCGGACGAGTGGACGCGGCTCGTCGACCGGCTTACGGTCCACGAGACCCGCTTCTTCCGCCACGAGCCCTCGCTCGATCTGGTGCGCAGTGTCTTCCTGCCCTGGATGCAGCGTCTCGGGCAGGACGGGCTGCAGGTCTGGAGCGTGGGGTGCGCCACCGGCGAGGAGGTCTATACCCTGGCCATGCTCCTCGAGGGGCATCGGCTGGAGACGGGGTTCCCGCAACGCTATGCCGTGACGGGCACCGACATCAGCCTCCCGGCCCTGCGTCAGGCCCGCGAGGGACGCTATTCCGCCCGCCGGGTCCAGAGTGTGCCCGAGCCCTTGCGGCAGCGCTTCTTCGAGCCCGAGGACGGCGGCTTCCGCGTGGTGGCCTCCCTGCGCCGTCGCACGGCGTTCCATCAGCTCAATCTCATGGCGCTCGCGCGTTACCCGTTGCGTGATTTCCACCTGATCTACTGCCAGAACGTGCTGATCTATTTCGAGCGGTCGCTCCGCCTGCGGTTTCTCTCGCAGCTGGCCGAGCGGCTGGTGCCCGGCGGCATGCTCGTGCTCGGCCCCGGCGATGTGCCCGTCTGGTCGCACCCGTTCATGGAGCGCGTCGCCTTCGAGGGCACGCTGGCATTCCGGCGTCTGGCACAGGCCGAAGAGGAAGGGGACGTATGAACAACACCGCCATCGAACAGAACACGCTGCTCTGGGTCAAGCAGGAACTCGATGAAACCCTGAACCAGGCCCGCCAGGCGCTCGAGGCATACGTCGAGCAGCCGGACGATCCCTCCCAGCTGCGTTTCTGTGCCGGCCACCTCCATCAGGTCGCCGGCACCCTGCAGATGGTCGAGATCTACGGGGCCAGTCTCCTCGCCGAGGAGATGGAAAAGCTGGTGCTCGACCTCGTCGAGGACCGGGTCACGCAGAAGGAGGACGCCTGCGAGCTGCTGATGCAGGGCATCATTCAGCTGCCCGACTATCTGGAACGGCTGGCCGCCGGTCACCGCGACATTCCCCTGGTGCTGCTGCCGCTGCTGAACGATCTCCGGGCGATTCGCGGCGAACCGCTGCTGTCGGAGAATGCCCTGTTTTCGCCCGATCTGTCGCGCGGAATCCCTGTCTCGGTGCGGGGCATCCAGTCCGACGAGACCCCCGATCCGGCGGCGCTCGCCCGTCGACTGCGGCACCGCTATCAGCTCGGCCTGCTCGACTGGTTCCGCGAACGGGATGTGGAGAAGGGGCTGGCCGAGATCCAGGATGTGCTCGATCAGTTGCTCGCCGCCAGCCGCGAGGAGCCGGTGCAGCGGCTCTGGTGGGTGGCCGGCGCCCTGGCCCGGGCGCTGCGGGAGGGCCTGCTCGAGACCAGCATGGCGAGCAAGCTGCTGCTCGGCCAGGTCGATCGCATGATCAAGCGTCTGATCGACGAGGGCGAGGCCGGTCTGGCCGCGCAGATTCCGGAAGACCTGCTGCGCAACCTGCTGTTCTATGTGGGTCGTTCCCGCCCCGGCAACGATGACGTCGATCTGGTCCGCCAGAACTGGAATCTCGATCGCCTGCTGCCCGACGAGGACGAGATCGAGGAGGCCCGCGAGAGCCTCTCGGGGCACAACCAGTCGCTCATCGAATCCGTCACGGCCGCGGTGCGGGAGGATCTGGCAGCGCTCTGCGAGCAGTTCGATGTGCTGCTTCGGGCCGAGCAGTCCGAGGGCGACGGACTGGAAGCGCTCCGGGAACCGATCCAGCGGGTCGCCGACACCCTGGGCATGATCGGCATGGGGGCCCTGCGGCGCCAGATACTCGAGCAGGCGGAGCGGCTCGACGAGGCGGCCTCGGCCACGGGCGAGGCGCGCGAACAGGGACTGCAGGCCATGGCCGAGGCCCTGGTGATGGTGGACACGGCACTGGAAGGACTGCAGTCGGGCGCCCTCGAGCAGGAGATGCTCGAGGAAGAGGACGGGGACATCGCCGAGATCGTGCCGGCTTCGGAATTCCGCCAGGTGCGCAGCGTGGTCACCGCCGAGGCCCTCAAGGAGATCGCCCGCGCCAAGGAGGCTTTCACCGAATACCTGGCCGAACCGTCCGATCTCGACCGGCTGGCGCCAGTGCCGGCCCTGTTCGAGGAAGTGGCCGGCAGCCTGCTGCTGCTCGAGGAGGCGCAGGCGGCGCAGCTCCTCGAGCGCGTGACGGAATACGTGAAGACCCGGCTGGTCACCGGCGATGCCGCACCCGACGAGGAGACGGTGCTCGAACCGCTGGCCGAGGCCATCTCCGCCATCGAGTACTACATCGAGAATCTCAACGAGCCGAAGGTCTACGGAGGCGAGATCCTGGAGGTCGCCGAGGCGGCGCTGGCGCGTCTCGGCATTTCGGCGCCGCCATTGCATGCCGTGGACGAGTCATCGACCGATGCGCCGGCCGCCGAGGCCGCGGCACCGGCCGAGACGCCGGTCGAAGACGAGTCGGGCGTGATCGAATGGTCGATCGAGGGTCTGGAAGAGGAGGCGGCCCCCGGGGAAGAGATCACGCTCGGCGATCTGGTGACGGAATCCGCGCCCGGGGCCGATTCGGATGACGCCACCGGTTCCCGCGACGAGATGACGATCGAGTTCGACGGCGACTTCCTCGAGATCTCGGGCTCCGAAGCGGAAGAAGTCGTGCCGGAGGCTCCGGAGGAGGCGCAGGAGGCGGCGGAGATCGTCGAGCCTGCCGGGCAGGTCGAAGAGATCAGTCTCGAGACCGAGCCGGAGGAAGAGATCGATCTGGGAGGCGTCGAGGCCGATCACGCAGGTCCCGATGCTGTGGAGGCGGCTGCCGAGGAGATCGTCATCCCGGAGCCCGGAGAGATTCCGCCGGTCGAGGAGACCCTCGATTCGACCTCTACGCCTTCCGAACCGGCGGACGAAACACGGGCGGTCGAGGCCGCGGAATTGCCGCCTTTCGAATCTCCCTGGCCGGTGCTCGAGGGCGATGACATCGACGAGGAGATACTCGAGATCTTCCTCGAGGAGGCCGACGAGGAGATCGGCAACATCCGGGAACTGCTGCCCCGCTGGCTCGACGATCCGGAAGATGCCGAGGCGCTCACCGAGATGCGCCGGTCCTGGCACACGCTCAAGGGCAGCGGGCGCCTGGTCGGCGCCATGCTCATCGGCGAATTCGCCTGGGCCTTCGAGAACATGCTCAATCGCGTCATCGACGGCACCGTCGACCGCACGCCCGAGATGGAAGGCCTGCTGTCCCGCACGCTGGAAGCGCTTCCGCAGCTCGTGGCCCAGATCCGGGGCGAGGGCGACCCCGCGGTCGACGTGCTGGCCATGATCGAGGACGCGCAGGCGCTGGCCCGCGGCGAATCGATCGAGGTGCGGGATTATGCCCGTCACCCCGGTTCGGTGGCGCCGGTGACCGAGGCCGCCGTGGAAACGTCCGAGGACTCGGTGGTCGAGGCGATCGAGGAGATCGAGATCGAGCAGTTGGCTCCGGTAGGCGAAGAGGAGCCACTGCCGCTGGAAGAGGCGTCGGACGCCCGGGACGAACCTGCGGAAGAAATCGCGGTGGAAGAAATCGCGGTCGAGGTCGAGGCGGAGCCGGCCACACACGAGGCGCTCGATCCGGAGCTGCTCGCGATCTTCCGGCGCGAGGCCGAGGGGCATCTCGCCACCATCGAGGACTATGTCCAGCGTGCCCGGACCCGGGGCGACGGGGTGGACGAAGCGCTCGTTCGGGCCACGCACACCCTGCATGGCAGCGCCTGCATGGCGGGGGCGGACCCCGTGGCCCGTATCGCCAGGGCGCTGGAGCATCACGTGAAGGGCTACGCGGCCAGCCGGTCGCCTCTCGAGGAGGAGGCGCTGGAGGCGGTGGAGGCCGCGGTCGACTGCGTGCGGGACACCCTGTCGCGGCTGGCCGAGCCGGAGGCCGGGCTGCCCGACATCGACGCCGTGGTCGAGCGTATCGAGTCGCTGGCCTCTCCGGCCAGCGAGGATGCGCCATGTGCGGAGACCCTGGCCGCGGAGGCCGCCGAGGCAGAGGCTGATGCACCTGTGGTGGAGGCCGCGGACGAACCCGAGGTTCAGGAGGTTTCTCCCGTCATCGAGGAGATCGATGCCTCCCTGCCGGAGACGGAAGTCGTCGAGGAAGAGGTGATCGACCTCGAAGCCGGCGAGCCCGTGACCGTGGTCGAGGAGGTCGTGGCACCGGATGCCGGGGCTGTATCGGCAGAGGATGCAGAGATCGTCGTGCCCGAGGTGCCGGAAGGCGAGGGCGAGGAGGTGTCCGCTCCGCCCGTGGACGAGATCCCCGTCGCCGACGAGGAAAGGCCGCCGGCCGAGCCGGTGGCCGCCGAGGCCGGTGGCGAAGAGGAGGAGGTCGATCCCGAGCTGCTCGAGATCTTCCTCGAGGAAGGCGAGGAGATCCTGGCACGCATGGAAGACGTGCTGGGGCGCTGGATGGAAGCGCCCGAGGATCGGGAACTGATCAACGCCATGCAGCGCGAGCTGCACACCCTCAAGGGCGGTGCGCGCATGGCCGGGCTGACCCGCGTGGCCGATCTCAGCCACCACCTCGAATCCTTCCAGATCGGCATCGAGGAAGGCCGGATTCCTGTCACGCCGGACGTGTTCGAACTCATGCAGCTCGCCCACGACCGGCTGGTGCTCATGCTGGAGGCGGTCTCGGCAGGCCAGCGGCCGGCTTCGCCGCAGGATCTGATCGACCGCATCGAGGCGCTCAGAAAGGGCGAGCCCCTGCCCGAGGCAGGCACATCCGCATCCCCCTCCGACGAGGCGGCTGCCGAAGAGGCCGATCAGGCCGCCGAATCCGAGCAGGCCGCCGTGGCCGCGGCCATGGCGGCCCGTGCGGAGGCTGCGGCGGCCGCGCCTGCCCCGTCCGCTCCCGCTGCCGAACGGGCGCCGGGCGAGAAGCAGGAAATGGTCCGCGTGCGCGCGGACCTGCTCGACAACATGGTGAACTTCGCGGGCGAGGTCAGCATCTAT
>JALVEM010000216.1 GCA_027030825.1 Thiohalobacter sp. | reverse complement strand
GGTGCCCGGCGGCAGGTCCACCACCAGGTAGTCGAGGTCGCTCCAGTTGGTGTCGTTGAGCAGCTGCTGAAGCGCCTGGGTCACCATCGGGCCGCGCCAGATCATGGGCGTCTCCTCGTCCACCAGGAAGCCGATGGACATGGCCTCGATGTGGTAGCTGACCATGGGCTCGAGCGTCTTGCCGTCCTTCGATTCCGGCTTGCCGTGGATGCCGAGCATGCGCGGCTGGCTGGGGCCGTAGATGTCGGCGTCCAGCAGGCCCACCTTCGCGCCCTCGGCGGACAGCGCCAGCGCCAGGTTGACGGCGGTGGTGGACTTGCCGACGCCGCCCTTGCCGGAGGCCACGGCGATGATGTTCTTGATACCCTTGATGGGCTCGACGCCCTTCTGCACGGCATGGGCGACGATCTCGGTCCGGATGTCGATCTCGGCATCCTCGATGCCCTCGACCGACCTGACCATCTCGGCGAGCTTCTGCTTCAGTTCCTCCTGGTAGCCCTTCGCCGGGTAGCCGAGCACGATGTCGACCTTCGCCCTGCCGTCCTCGACGGCGATGTTCTTCACCGTCTTGGCGCTGACCAGGTCCTTTTCCAGATAGGGATCGATGTATTCCTTGAGCTTGGCCTCGACCTGCTCGCGTGTTGCCTCTGCCATGTTCGGAAACCTCCAGATGCCTTGTCGTCCGCGGGGAGCGGAGAGAAAACTGCCGCGGATTTTACACAATTCGGGCCGGGTTCGCTCGTCGCCGGGCGCAGGCCCGGCGCCTGCGGAGCGGCTACTATGGCATAATCACTCCCCCGGCGCCCGAACACGCAACCCGGACAGGGTTTTGAATCCCCACGAAAAATACGGACGAACAGCCGATGACCGATACGCCCCGCAAGATTCTCGTCACCAGCGCGCTGCCCTACGCCAACGGGCCGATCCACATCGGCCATCTGGTCGAATACATCCAGACCGACATCTGGGTGCGCTTCCAGAAGCTCCGGGGCCACGAATGCCGCTACGTCTGCGCCGACGACGCCCACGGCACGCCCATCATGCTGCGCGCCCAGGCCGAGGGGATTGCGCCGGAGACGCTCATCGAACGGGTGGGCCGCGAGCACCGCGCCGATTTCGCCGACTTCCTGATCGACTTCGACCACTACCACAGCACCCACTCGCCCGAGAATCGCGCGCTGGTCGAGACCGTCTACCGGCGCAACCGGGACGCCGGCCACATCACCACCCGGGTGATCAAACAGCTCTACGACCCGGTCAAGGGCATGTTCCTGCCGGACCGTTTCATCAAGGGCGAGTGCCCGCGCTGCGGCGCCCCCGACCAGTACGGCGACGCCTGCGAGGCCTGCGGCGCCACCTACAGCCCGACCGATCTCAGGAACCCCGTCTCCGCCATCTCCGGCGCCACCCCGATCGAAAAGGAATCGCTGCACTATTTCTTTAAACTCAGTGATTTTCATGAATTTTTGTACAACTGGATAAATAGTAAAACTCGGTTTGTTATCAAAGATCATGACTTTGCGACAGAAAAAGAATTACTTGTGGCTCGTGCTCAAGAACGAGTGCAGCCAGAAATCAGAAACAAGCTGAATGAGTGGTTCGCCGAGGGCCTCAAGGAATGGGACATTTCGCGCGACCCGCCCTACTTCGGCTTCCGCATCCCGGACACGGAGGAGGAGAAATACTTCTATGTCTGGATGGACGCGCCGGTCGGCTACATGGCCAGCTTCCGCGCCCTGTGCGAACGGGAGGGCCTGGACTTCGACGCCTGGTGGGGCCCGCAGGCCGAGACCGAGCTCTATCACTTCATCGGCAAGGACATCATCTATTTCCACGCCCTGTTCTGGCCGGCCATGCTCGAGGGCGCGGGCTTCCGCAAGCCCACGGCCATCTTCGCCCACGGCTTCCTGACCGTCGACGGCAAGAAGATGTCCAAGTCGCGCGGCACCTTCATCAAGGCGCGCACCTGGCTGGACCACCTGCCGCCGGAACCGCTGCGCTACTACTTCGCCGCCAAGCTGGGCCCGGGCATCGACGACATCGACCTCAACCTGGAGGACTTCGTGCAGCGGGTCAACAGCGACCTGGTCGGCAAGGTGGTCAACATCGCCAGCCGCTGCGCCGGCTTCATCCACAAGCGCTTCGAGGACCGCCTGGCCGATCGCCTGCCGGAGCCGGGCCTGTACGACACCTTCGTCAAGGCCGGCGAGGAGATCGCCCGCCTGTACGAGGCGCGTGAGTTCGGCCACGCCATGCGCGAGATCATGGCGCTCGCCGATGCCGCCAACCAGTACATCGACGAGCAGAAGCCCTGGGTGCGCGTCAAGGATCCCGACCAGGCGCCGACGGTGCAGGGCATCTGCACCCAGGGGCTCAACCTGTTCCGGGTGCTCATGGCCTACCTGAAGCCGGTGCTGCCGGCAATGGCCGAGCGCGTCGAGGCCTTCCTGAGATGCGATCCGCTGACCTGGATCAATATCGCGGAACCGCTGCTTTCCCATACTATCGCCCGGTTCGAGCCCCTGATGACCCGCATCGACCCGGACCGGGTGGAGGCCGTGGTGGCGGCCTCGCGCGAGGACCTGGCGGCGGAGACCGGGCCGGCGGAACCCGCCACCGGTCCCCTGGCCGAGGAACCGGTCGCCCCGGAGATCGGGATCGACGATTTCTCGAAGGTGGATCTGCGCATCGCGCGCATCCTGGAGGCGGATTACGTGGAGGGCGCCGACCGGCTGCTGCGCCTGAAACTGGACCTCGGCGGCGAGACCCGTCAGGTGTTCGCCGGCATCCGCAGCGCCTATGCCCCCGAAGACCTGGTCGGCCGGCTGACGGTGATGGTGGCCAACCTCAGGCCCCGCAAGATGCGCTTCGGGGTATCCGAAGGCATGGTGCTGGCCGCCGGCCCGGGAGGGAAGGATCTGTTCCTGCTCTCGCCCGACACCGGCGCCGAGCCGGGCATGCGGGTCAAGTGAGCCGACCGACCACACCCTGGAGGTAGTCGTCCGTGAGCGAATACGCCCTGATCCTGGTCAGCACCGTCCTGGTGAA